>CAYVFB010000018.1:0-45394 GCA_964450305.1 uncultured Ruminiclostridium sp. | reverse complement strand
AAGTCTGACAAGAACTCGCGCGTTTTGTCCATTAAGATATTGCAGTAGTTGTTGAGCAAAAATGCAAACGCCTTGACACTCCCATCGTAGTTCACATCGTTTTCTACGCCCACAGGGAAATCCACGTAGACAAGCTTGCCTGTCTTCTTGTTTTTAAATTCAACGGCGACATATTCCTCGGTGTAGGGCAGCACCCTAACCCCAACACGTTGCCTTCTTATTGTTCTGCCGGTCGGCTCGTAGCATAAATTATACATTCGACATAAAATCGCTGAGATCTGCTTTTTTTGAAAAAAAATTAAGGCTTTCTCCTTATTTTTTCAGGTCACCCCCATAAAGGGGGTGTGAACAGTAACAGTAAATGAATCATCGGGAAGACGTAAATGAAACTCCCCCACAGCACAAAACACATGGAGGAGTATAAACACTTAGCATTTGATTTTTCTATGTCCATGCAGGACATATTCGGTGACATGTGACAGTTATATGCCCTTACAGGACATATGTGAAGGGGGGGTACTATACTTCGATTTCGCCTTCCCTGAACTTTGTCAGATAGTTCATGCAGTAATCGTCCAAACCCATCAGTGCTTCGGCGGCATACATGAAGGACATCAGCTTCTTATCAAGCGGATCCATGATTGCTCCATCCATTCCAGCGGCCATCGCAGCCACCAGGAAGGTTTGGTTCATCAGTTTTCTGGCCGGAATTCCAAAGGAAATGTTTGATAATCCACAGGCGATATGTGCTTCGGGGAATTCAGTTTTTACCTTGCGAATGGTTTCAATAGCCACAACGCCATAATGAGAGCCTGTTCCGATTGGTCGGATCAGCGGATCGATATAGATATCATCCAGGGCAAGCCCTTCCTTCGTAAGCTTTTCAATCAGCCTTTCGGCGATGACAACCCTTTCATCGGTGGTTTCGGGCATCCCGGAATCGTCCATGCAAAGGGCAATGATACCCGTTTGATACTGCACTGCCAGAGGCATAATGGCGTTGTATCTTTCAGCTTCATCAGTAATTGAATTGATAATGGGCTTTGCGTTCCTGTTCACCTTTAGCGCAGCCTCTATAGCTACCGGGCTGGGAGAATCGATGGAGAAAGGTGTATCTACAACTTCCTGGATCGTATCGATCAGCCAGATCAGCCTTTCAGGCTCTTCACCCGTGAACATTCCCGCGTTCACATCTAAAAAAGAGGCACCTGCCGCAACCTGTTTTCGGGCAATGTCCTGAATGGTGGCGGTGTCATAGCTTTCAATTGCAGGCCGGATCGCTTTGAGCGTACTGTTGATTTTCTCTCCAATAATGATCATATTGAACCCCTCCTTTTTTATTGTCGTTACGGTTATAGATTCTTCGCTTCGCTCAGAATGACATGAGCTCCGGTTAGAATGACATATGGTTCTCAGTTTTGCGAAGATTCTTCGCTTCGCTTAGAATGACACATTTTTCGTTACTGGTACGTTCCTCACTTCGCTCTGAACAGCTTATCCATAACAACAAAAACCACTTAAAACAACCCGGATATTTTCCCGGTGGAATCCACATCGATGGACTGCGCAGCGGGTACCTTCGGCAAACCGGGCATGGTCATGATATCTCCGGTGAATACAACCACAAAACCGGCCCCGGCGGAAACCTTTACATTCCGAACCGAAACCTTAAAATTTCCTGGGCTGCCCAGCTTTTTCGGATCATCCGAGAATGAATACTGGGTTTTAGCCATACACACCGGAAAATGCTGAAAGCCCATTTCCTCAATCTTTGCTATTTCTTTCAGGGCTGCGGGAGCGAAATCAACACCGTCCCCGCCGTATACCTTTGTAACAATTGCTTCAACCTTTTCACGGATAGACAGCTCGTTGTCGTATATATATTGAAATTCACTCCTGCCTTCATCCACCAACCGGATAACCTCCCTGGCCAGTGCCTCTCCCCCTTCGCTGCCCTTTGCCCAAACTTCGGATAGGGCAACATTGGCGCCGTATTGCCTGCACTTTTCTTCGATCATCGCAAGCTCAGTTTCTGTATCGGTTGGGAACCTGTTGATGGCGACCACCGCCGGCAGCTTGAATTTCGTAGTGATGTTTTCGATATGCTGCAGCAGGTTTGGTAAACCCTTTTCAACAGCAGCCAGGTTTTCAACGGACAATTCTGCTTTCTGCGCACCGCCGTGATGCTTTAATGCCCGAACAGTCGCAACGATAACCACTGCAGATGGCTTGAAGCCCGCAACCCGGCACTTGATGTCCAAAAATTTCTCTGCACCCAGATCGGCACCGAAACCAGCCTCTGTAACAACAAAATCACCCAGCTTCAAGGCCATTTTAGTAGCCATGATGCTGTTGCAGCCATGGGCAATATTTGCAAAGGGGCCGCCATGAATAAACGCCGGCGTATGCTCCAGGGTTTGAACCAGATTGGGTTTCAGGGCATCTTTCAACAGCGCGGCCATGGCGCCGTCGGCTTTCAGCTGGCCTGCGGTAACCGGCTCATCATCCCGCGTATAGCCCACGATGATATTGCGCAGCTTTTCCTTCAGGTGATCCAAATCTCTGGACAGGCACAGAATCGCCATGATTTCCGACGCAACCGTGATGTCAAAGCCATCTTCCCGGGGAACACCGTTCACTTTTCCGTTCAGGCCATTTACGATAAATCGCAGCTGGCGGTCATTCATGTCCATACATCGTTTCCAGGTGATCCTTCTTGAATCGATTCCAAGCTGGTTGCCCTGATAAATGTGGTTGTCAAGCATGGCTGCCAGAAGGTTGTTGGCAGCACCAACCGCATGCATGTCACCGGTGAAGTGCAGGTTGATATCTTCCATGGGAACAACCTGTGCATAACCACCGCCGGCAGCGCCCCCTTTGATACCGAAAACAGGCCCCAGAGACGGTTCACGCAAAGCAATGATAGCTTTTTTACCCAACCGGGCAAGGGCATCGCCAAGCCCAACGGTGGTGGTGGTCTTACCTTCTCCAGCCGGGGTGGGTGTGATGGCGGTAACCAGGATCAGCTTGCCATCCGGCCTATCTTGCAGCCTGTCGAAAATAGTATAATTGATCTTCGCCTTGTAATTGCCGTACAGCTCCAGATGCTCCCTGTCCACGCCAAGGCTTTGCGCGATCTGTTCAATGGGATGAAGCGGAATACTCTGGGCAATTTCAATGTCACTTGGAAACTTCATATAGAACCCCCTTGTTGAATGTGTTTCGGATATGTAAACATCAATCACTCGTTATTTTCTTTTATCATCATAGCACATGTATAAGTTTTTTAAAGGGGCAACCCATGCTTCAAAAAGTGCTTCGTGGATTAGAACTAACTCCCTTTTCTGCACTCTGCCCTTGATCACATTCTGTAACTTTCCTTTTATACAGGAACACACGCCAGAATATCACCCCGACAAAAATACCGCCTCCGACCATATTCCCAAGCGTAACCGGTATCAGGTTTTTCACCAGAAAGCTTTGCCAGGTAAGAGCCTGAAGCTTTTCAGCTGTCACCCCCATGGAAGCTGCTGCTTCCACCCATGCCGGGTTTGCTTTTGCCAGGATGCCCGCGGGGATATAATACATATTCGCTATGGAATGCTCAAAGCCCGAGGTGATAAACAGCCATATCGGGAAAAAGATCGCCAGAAGCTTCCCTGCCATGTCTTTTGCCGCCTGGGCCATCCATACGGCCATGCAAACCAGCCAGTTACAAAGCACACCCATGGAAAAGGCATTCACAAAGGAAAGGTTCACCTTGTATACCGCTGTCTTAATTGTAAAACCGCCAAGCAAGCCGCCTGAGGAATTGAGCTGTCCGGACATAAGGATCAGCACGACAATAATCAGCGATCCCAATAAATTGCCAGTATAAACGAAAAGCCAGTTTTTCAGCATCTGAGGCCATCGTGACCGACCTTCCATGCAAGAGACAACGATGAGCATGTTGCCGGTGAAAAGCTCGGCCCCGGTGATCACAACCATCATCAGGCCTGTTGAAAAAATCGCCCCGGCCAGAGCTTTGGCCAAACCAACAGATTCTATTGTATGAATGGCCATATTCGAGCCCTGTGATGCAAAGGCTATAAAAGCCCCGGCCAGAATGCCCAGCAGAAGCAGCTGACGCACCGGAAGGCTTGCTTTTTTACTGCCGGCTTCCACATATCGGCTTGCGATTTCAGCCGGAGAATAGATCATCTTTTCCATGAAAACCTCTTTCCAAATCTCTGCAAACAGAAGATGCCGCAGTCTTAGAACTACAGGGTTTTGCTGTTCAGCCGGCAGCATGCCAAAAGGTAACTTTTCTTAAAGCTGTGGTATTTCGCGGATCAACTCCGGTACGATCTCAAACAGATCGCCGACAATTGCGATATCTGCAATTTGCATCATCGGTGTATCCGGGTTTTTATCGATGGCGATGATCAGATCGCAGGATTGCATCCCAACAAGATGCTGAATTTGCCCTGAAATGCCACAGGAAATATATATCTTCGTTTGAACCGTCTGGCCGGTTTGCCCCACCTGGTGGGCATAGGAAATCCACCCTGCGTCAACTGCCGCGCGGCTGGCACCGACGGCCCCTCCAAGCTTTATGGCGAGTTCTTTCAACAGTTCAAATCCGCTCTGGCCCTTCATGCCCCTGCCGCCGGCAATGATGATCTGGGCATCGCCAAGGTTTACAGCGGTTTCTTCACTATGATGCACTTCTATTATTTTTTTAGCGTTAATCGTATCTTCATCCAAAACGAACTCTTGCAGAACTTCCCCTGTCCTTGTTGAATCCGGTTCCGGCGCCTTCATCACCCGTGGGCGGACGGTAGCCATCTGCGGACGGTGGCTGGAGCAGCGAATGGTTGCCATAATATTCCCCCCAAAGGCAGGCCTTGTCTGCAGCAAATCCCCGTTCTCCGGGTCTATGGAGAGGCCGGTGCAGTCGGCTGTCAAGCCGCAGTTTGCAACAACAGCCACACGTGGCGCAAGAGCCCTGCCCCTGGTCGTAGCGGCAAATATCAGAATATCCGGGCAGTATTTTTGAATCAGCCGCACCATCGTTTTGGCTTCTATCTCATCATTAAACCCGGCAAGCCTTTGATCATCCACAACCAGAACCTTGTCCGCACCATAGGCAAACAACTGATCTGCCTGGTCGCCCAACCCGCAGCCCATGGCGAGCACCCAAACCTGACAGGCAGAAGCATCGGCCAATGACCTGGCCGCACCGATCAGTTCATGGGTCACCGGTTGTATTTTCCCGGATAACACCTCGGCTACAACCCATACATTGGAGTATTTTGATTTATCGTTTTCATGGATTAACATCTTACCTTTATCCTCCAATTACAATATACTTCTCAGCCGGAGCTCCCGCACAAGCTGCTTCGCGCATTCTTCCGGCGTCCCCTCGATTTTCTTCGTAACCGTGTTTCTAGGTGGAGGCGGCGCTGTTTTCACCACACGGGTGGGTGAACCGTCCAGGCCGATCTTGAGAAGCTCGGCGCCGATATCAACCGGTTTCCAGACGGGTATTTCCATTTTATCCGAAGCCAGGCGTCCCTTCAGGGTGGGAACCCTTGGCATATTGATATCCTTTACAACGGTGATCACTGCTGGAAAGCTTAATTCACAAATGTCATAGCCATCCTCATGCATTCTCTTCACTACAAGGCCATCAGAGCTCGCATCCTGTACGCTCATCACACAGGTGGCCTGAGCCCAGTCAAGATGGCCGGCAATACCAGGGCCCACCTGGGCGGTGTCACCATCAATAGCCTGTTTGCCGCAGATCACCAAATCCACATCACTAATCTTTTCAATAGCTTTGGCCAGAGCATAGCTTGTAGCCCAGGTATCGGAACCGCCAAAGGCTCTGTCGCTTAACAAGACTGCGCTGTCTGCCCCGACGGAAATAGCCTCCCGCAAAGAAACCTTCGCCTTTTCAGGGCCCATGGACAGCACGATGACCTCCCCGCCAAATTTATCCCGAAGCTGTATCGCCTCTTCCACCGCGTAGGTGTCAAAGGGGTTCATGACGGCTTTCAACCCTTCGCGCACAATCCTTTTGGTTTCAGGGTCTATTTTTGCCTCAGAGGTTGCGGGAACCTGCTTGATACATACTACAATCTTCATGGAATCCTCCTTGCAGGAAAAAATACTGCTGTTTCAATGCTGAAGCGTTCTTTCTTTTGGCTAAAATCCACCAGTTAGGAGAGCTCTCCCGGGTGACCTGCCATAAAGCGTGTTAATGCTGTAAATTTCAGGTCCAGGTATCACTGATGAGGTGATATTGCGTTTTAAACCCGAGAATCGACAGGTATACCCCACAAGACGGATAAATCTTGTGAAGAGTTTTCAGCGTTTCAATCGGATCATACTGCGCATTCTCGGCAATGGGATAGCCAATGGCTTCTGAAAGCAGATAAAGCTTTTTGCTCATCCATGCTTCAATGAATATGGGCATGTTTTTATATTTTTCCAGCAGCTCGTCCACGACGGCATTGCGCTGAATGATGGGCTGTGTGATCACGAATGTCGCGCCGGCCTGAATCTTTCTGACAAGCTTTTCAAATTCATGCTCACGAGGTTCATATGGGTTAAAGGCCGCGCCCAAAACAAAGGTGTCGGGATACTGCCTGCCAATGTATTCCAACAGTTCAACTGCCGTAACCGACGCAACCCTTCCGGCAACACCCACATCGGCGGGCTGCAGCTTGGGCAGCCTGTCCGAACCATCCCCGCTGACCACCAGCAAATATTTGATGCCCAGGCTCTTACAGGAATCCAGAATGTTATGTAAATCCTGCTTTGTGTGAAAGGTATTCAAATGAATCATGACTTGCTCGGGATGAACCGTAAGACCCATTTCCTCGATGATTTCTGTGCCCTGAAAGCACAGGTTTCCCATGGCGTTGTCGGTAATACAGGCGCAGTATCCGCTTTGCATCACCCTGTTGTATTTTTCCGCAAAGAGCTCTAAATCGGCCTGCAGCTTTTCTGTTTCCTGCTTTGGCGGCAGGACTTCCACATGATACATTTTGGAATCGATATGATGTTGCATAAATTTGCCACCCCTCAAATCATTCTGATGCAAAATGTTTTTTGTCTGCAATATTGAACCGTAAGGAAGCCTTCATATGGTTTATGCTGTAAGCATTGGTTCGAAAAAACGCATACGGGAGATCCTCTGCTTTGATTATAGGTTGAAGCAAAATTGTTTACAACAAGCATAGACAAACACAGTAAAAGAATACAAAAAAACAGAAAAAATTAATAAATGACTGCACAAAATCTTTCCGTTAATTAAAAATACATGGTTTTTGGTCGATAGCGAATTCATCAATGATATGTCCCATATTCACATATGAATCGTTTCAGCCGTTCTTGATTACACAGAAAAAGCTATCAAGCCGGACAGGTACACCCAGTCCGGCTTGTTCACATATGTTTTAAGGCAATCACGATTCCTCTTCAACTTCTCCTGATGCAAAGCCTTCGTATTGTTCCAATAAATTTTCGATGGTTTTCTTCATGGCAATAGTGATGGTATCTCCCAAAAATGTGATGGTCATGTGAACGCTGCCGGGCACCTCTTCAATAATATAAGAGCGCAGGCGAAGCTTGTTTTCTTCCACCCAGGCAGCCGATGTGATGCACTGCAGCCTGAACTGTGGAAAGGCTTGCTGCTGCATGTTGCCAAGGCCGAAGGAAATCCGGCAGGCACCTTTTTCATTGACATAACGAAACACACCTGTTTGCTCATCGGTAAATTTCAGCATGCATTCAGATATGCCCATTGCATTTGGAGCCATGATATATTTCTTTCCATGAACCCGTTCAGCCGTAGCGCTATGGTATAAACCCCTTTCGGGCTGTACCTTCAGCGATGCTATCTCGTTTTCAAGCTCTGTGGCACAAGCTTCATCCCTTTCCAGCGCTGTCTGGTTTTTACCCTTGAGCCAAGGGAAGATTTGGTGCCATAAAGCTTCATAAATTCCCTGTACCCCGCAGGGGTTTGCCTGGGTGTCGGCAATGGTTGCGAGCAGGAAATCATGGTCCGGCAGACAAATGGCCAGTTGCCCCCCCATCCCGAACAAGGCAAAGCCGTTGTTCCGGCATCTCCAGAACTGGTACCCATACCCCTGCTGCTCCTCGATCCCTGGCTGCAGCCCGGTGTCTATCTGCCTTGATACCGCCTGGCGGATATATTCCTTTGGAATAACCTGCTCTGCGTTAAAAACCCCGTCATGCATACAGGTATATGCGAATTTGGCCATATCCCTCAGGGTGCAAATCAGGCCGGAGCCTCCCTGACAAATGCCCATGGGGCATTTCAGCCATTGAATGTATTTTGAAAAGCCAATCCTGTTAAAGACCTTGATTTTCAAATATTCCAGCAATGACATGCCGCTTAAACGCTCGACCAGCGCGGAAAGAACATGGGTGGCAGAGGTGTCATAAACAAAGCTTGTACCCGGATATCGAACCGGTTCCACATGAAAAAAGGTTTTTACCCAATCGTCGCATTCCATCAGTTTGTAGGTTGTTGACTTGTGCGGAGAAGCCATGCATAGCATATCCCGGATCGTTGTTTGCAGAAGATAGGGGTGAACCCCTGTATTAGGCAGCTTATCGGGAAAATAGATGCAGATCCTGTCATTGAGAGAAAGCTTGCCTTCTTCCTGCAGCAGTCCGATGGCAACCGAGGTAAAACTTTTACCCACTGAGAACATTCTATGCGGAAAGTTGGCATGGAATGGAGCATAATATCCCTCTGACAATACCTTGCCATCTTTCAGGATTGTAAACCCATGCATGCACAGTCCTTTCTGCTCCAGTTCATCCAGAAAGCCAAGTACCGCTTTTGATGGAATTCCCGCTGCCTCGGGATACAAAACCTTCCAATTTTTGATATCATCGTCTTTTCTGTTCAACATGCATATTCCCCTTTCTAGGGCATAAAAACAGGTTTTTTGGTCTGATGAAATAGAATTTAGCAGTTTCCAGTTTACAAAGCTTTGCGCAGCAACCAATACTGCGGGTAATGTGTGGGACGATAACTCTCATCCACATCACAGAGATTGATATGGCAGGTTTTTATTTTTTCGGTAAAACCCATTCTTTCATACAGCCTGACGTTGGCTTTTTCATGGGGTTCCACCCCAATGGTTGCATACCGAAAGCCCAGTTCAGAAAGCCTTTCCAGAACGGTTTTCAGCAGTTTCGTGCCCAGACCTTTCCCTCTCATATCTTCGGCGACGTAAAAGCCGTAAAGATATGCAGTGGTTAAACCATCTGCGAAATCATGATCCGAAAGATGTTTAAACAAATACAACTCCCCCACCAGACGGCCCTGATCCTCAACAGTCCAGAATTCGGCATTTTCTGCCTGCAAATTTTCTACAAAAAACTCTGTGGTATAAAATTTATACCACAGTGAAAGCATTTCGTCGATGGTTCCCGGGCGTATTGTCATGGTTCATCCTTCAGGGCTGGCGCTTGCGCAGCACCAGATAATCGTGCTCCTGTGGCTTAATCGTCTCTAAGCGAGAATCCTATTCAATGTATTATCATCATTGCAAACACCGGGTGTGGGTTTACTGAACCTCTATCAGGCCCGAGCAATGATAATATTGCCAATCATAACCATCCTTCAAATATGTCATATAGCCCTGGTAAAGCTTCATTTGCGAGCCTTCACCGGAAAATGCATCAAACCGAACAACCGCCGCATAGGGTTCTCCATTCAAATATGCGTGATAGATAACCTTTGGAACCTCAACCTGGTTCTGCTTACCGGCCTTATAAATTTCAGGCTCGTCGTTGTAATAAACCGGATCGATGGCTTGTTTTTCAGGTGAGGAAAGCTTCTCGCGCATTTCAACCATACTTTCAACCATCTGTTCAAGGTTGGCCTGTTGAGAATGAACGTAAAAAAGTTGCTCCTTTACCTCCTCCAGGGTTAAGTCACAGCTGCTGTAAGGAGAGTGCAAGCGGACAAATCTATCAGCAAGCGACTGAGCGTAAAAAATATCATTGGCATTCACAAATGGGCCGGGTTGAAAATCCAGAAAGGAAACCTCCGGTCGCTGGGACACCTCCGCCAGGTAATCGTTGTCCTTCTTTTCCTGTGCGCTGCTTTCACCGGTTAATGAGGCTTGTGCAGCAAAGCTTATCCCATGCACACAAAATGTAATGAGAATCACTGCAAAAATAACCAGAGCCAAGCTTTGTAAAATTTTTCTTTTCATAATATCACTCCTCCACGCAAGGATGGGAATCCTAATCAAAGTACTGGTGGTTCACCTGGAAAGAATCATGAATACGAATATATTCATCCCGATAATCAGCATAAAGCTCGGCAGCTGTCCAGGAAATCAGCTGTGCGATATCTTCTTCGGTTTGAGTGATTGAAAACAGATAGGTCAAGTCTATGCCTTCTACGTTTTCGGTCACTTCAAAGCGTAACCCGTCATACCCCCCCAGCTTGATTTTCTCATAACCCGTTACTGACTCGTTCAGATCAATGTTAATCGACTCTTCAATGGATTGAATCATTTCATCCATGGTCATGGTGTCAGAATAGATCGGATCAAAAATCGCCAGGGCATACTTGCCCTCAGTTTCAATACCTGCACATAAATCAACACTTAGATCATTGATATAAAGATCTTCCCAATCTCTCGGTACAGTAATCTGGTATTGACGGTCATAGGTTTTTAAATACCGTTCATCGTAGGTAACCGTATCCCGGGACAAACCCTCAAACTCATCGGAGTAATATTTGTCGTTACCGCCTATGCGAATCCAGCCTTCAGAGGTTTTCCCATTTCCCTGGACCGATCGAACCTCGGATGCATCCCTTCTGATCTCAAAATAACCCAGAGGATATCTTTGAACGACCGGAAGTTCTTTGTTTCTTAGAATCAATTCATCCGTAACCTCTTCACTGTCCTTCAGCGGAAGTTTTATATCCTGCTCCCTGACAGCTGTTTGGATGGTATTGAGAATATTCGCGCAGTTCTCTTCGTCAGCCCTGGCCAGCTCCGGATCAACTGCTGCAACAACAGGGACGTTGTTGTTTTCAACGACCCCGGTTACAGTGGGTTCAGGCTTCAACACCCCCGTACCTGAGGTTGAAACAGCTATTTCCGTAGGTTTCGGGCTGATACCTGTGCTCGTGTTTCCCGGATTTGCTGAGGGTTTTTTGTTCGATAACAGAACCCCGGTTAATATGCCTGCACCAACGATAAAAACTACAGCAAGCACTATCAACACCTTTTTGCCAGGTGTACCGGGCTTGCGAACACTTACCGGTTCCTGAACCGGTGGCTTTGCCGACGGTGCTTGTACCACAGGTTCAGGTGAGAGTTGTTTGGGAATGGCAACAGTTTCGTTGTTTATATTTACATTGGCTTTATAAGCAGGCATTTCCTGCGCTGTTGTGTCCACACCGCCAATGAGCATGTTCTTAAAATCTTCCATGGTCTGGAACCTGTTTTCAGCCCTGACGGCCAAAGCCTTCAGGATAGCGTTCTCTACATTCGCATTGATCGCCACACCCAATTTGGATGGTGGAATCAGCTCATCCTCCATTAACCTGTCCATGGATTCAGGAGGAAGCTGGCCTGTGATCATGCGGTATAATGTGGCAGCCGTGGCATAAATATCGGTCCAGGCACCCTGAACACCTTTGCTGCGGTATTGTTCTTCGGGGGCATATCCAGGTTTCAGAATAATGGACAGACTCTTGCTCTGCTCACCCATGGCATATCGCGCGGCACCAAAATCGAGCAGCTTGATGGTTCCATCCTTTGTCAGGTAAATATTATCCGGGCTGATATCCCTGTGCAGCATGCCGTTGCGGTGAACCACCGCCAATGCGTCGATAACATCGGTCATAAACGACAGCGCCTCATCCAGGGGAATTTTACCGCCCTTGCTTTGTACGTATTGTGCCAGGTTGGTGCCGTCAATGAAGTCCATGACAAAATAGGCCGTTCCATTTTCTTTAAAGAAATTCTTCACCGAAACAATGGACTTGACATCATTAAATTTTGCCATCATTTTGGCTTCATCCAGAAACTTACCCATCCCATATTCAAAATGCTCCAGTTTGCTGCTGGAATAGGCCGTGACCGTGTTTTCGCCCTGGGTTCTGGTGACCAGGCCATCCGGCATATATTCCTTGATCGCCACCTTATTTTCAAGGTTCAGATCCAAGGCGATATAGGTAACACCAAAACCGCCCTGTCCCAGCACTTTACCCACCAGATACTGCCCGTTGAGGATGGTTCCGGGGGGCAGGCACCTGGGATCATGCACCTGGTCAGTAGCTTTGTGGCCGCAATAAGGGCATACATCACCACCGTCCGTTTGCCTCATGCAACCCATACACAGCTTATCGTAATCCATTTTTAAACCTCCGCACAATGATATCTCTGAACAATGTCGGCTTTCAGGATCGGAGAAGGTTTCCCCGTCTCCTTGATGGCTTCTGCCACCAAAAGTTCCACGGAATGACTGTTTCAGCTCCTGCAAAGCGAATCCTTCTATTTTACAAAAACCGCAATAGCAGAGTAGTTATCGTTATCTTTTTCCACCCGGTCCAATAGTCTCTGGTTCATCCTGTTCACCCAGGTTTCCGGATCATGAGCCTTATTGAGATCCTCTTCCATTTCACCCTCCAGCACATATTCCCAAAACCCGTCGGTACACAGCAGGAAGGCATCCCCTTTTTCCGGAACCATGGGAGATTCCAGGATTTCCACCTTCAAGTTCGCATCGGTTCCCAAAACCTTCAACAGCCTGCCCCGATCCTCATGAAACCGGATTTGTTCGGCTGTGATCTCTCCTGACCGCACACAGGCCTGAGAGACGCTGTGATCCAGCGTCTGAAAGCTTAACCGCCCACCGCGGAAAAAATAAAGGCGAGAATCACCCACGTGCGCCCAGATGATGCGCTGGCAATCGGTAAAAAGCCCAACTACCGTTGTGCGCATGCTTCTAAGCTTCGGTTCATCCTCCTGTGTGTTCAGAATTTTGTCAAGTGCAAAACCAAAGCACTCGCGAATTGAATTCACATCCAACCTTGGTGATTGAATGTATTTTGCCACAATAGACTCGGTTGCGATGGCCGAAGCCACCTCTCCCGCCGCGTGACCTCCCAGGCCATCGGCTGCGACCCAGCAGCCGCTGATTCCAGGTTGGTAATACGCGCGGACGCTGTCTTCGTTTTTGGTTCTGCCACCCTTGTCAGTAACCGTAAAACTTTTAAACTCCATTTATTTACCCATCCTGACTTCAAAAAGGATGTCTTTGTTCCCCAGGTAAAAACGATCCCCGGCGTTCAGTGAATATACCTGGGCACTGGTGAGCTTGTCGCCGGAGCTCAGGAAGGTTCCATAGGTGGAGCCGCTGTCGGTGAGGTTAAACTTGCCTGTTGAACGATCATAATAGACTTCACAATGCTTGCCGCTGATGCCTGGTGTGTTTTCATTAAAGATGATATTGCATCGCTTTGGGTCACGCCCGATGTTCAGCCGACCTTCTGCAAGGCTGAAGAACCTGCCGGCAAACTGCCCGGCAATACAAAACAGCTCCGGTTTCGCAGCATTCTGCGGTGAAACCTGTGTTTTGGGCGAGGCTTGTGTCGCATCGGTCTTCTGCCCGTTCGCGGAGGCTTTTGCTGTGGGGGCTTTCTTCTTTTTGGAATTCAGAACAAGCATAACGGCAACCCCCGCACCAGCTAAAACGACCACAATCAGCAGGATGATAAACCATGCTTTTCCAAACAGGGACTCCTGTTGCGGTTCCTCTTCAGGAATAATTTCCGGCTCTGAATACACTTCATATTCTATACCAAGGGTATCCAAACCAGGCAGGAGTTCATCGATATAAATGGAACCCTTTACAGCCGAGTCTGTAAAGCCCAATGTATTGATGCCGATAACTGATCCTGTTGCATCCAAAAGCGGCCCGCCGGAGGAACCCGGTGAAATTGGTACGCTGTGCTGATAGAATTTCACGCCGTTCAGGGTTGTAAATTTACTGATATTACCGTTAAAAGCTGTCACATCATCGGGGTTCGCTTCAAGATAATCGGTAAAATTCAGGGAATCGCCCGGAAAGCCCAGGGCGTAAACCGCCTGGCCGTCTTTCACGTTTTCACTGGTTTGCAGTGCCAGGGGCTTTCTGTTATGTATCGGAGTCGATGCCTTCAGAATAACATAATCAATCACCGGGTCTGAAAAGATAACCTCCAGCGGCAGGATATTGCTTCTTCCGATCAGAATCCCAACGCCTTCCGGGTTATCTGCAACGACATGGTAGTTCGTGATGATGTAATTGATGGGTTCGCCTTGTTTTCCTATGGCAAAACCACTGCCATGTGACATAACATATCCATCTTCATCGTTCACAAGCACCAGAAATATGCTGTCTTTTCCATCAACTACCGGTTGGGGGTATGTTTCAGCAAAAACACCCAGGCAACCCGTGCACAGAAGTACAGCAATAACCATCATACAGATTTTTTGATATAGTTTTCTCATTTTCATCATTTTTGCCTCCAGTTAGTAATCCTTTATTTATCTTGAATGCGTTCCTGCAATGAAATCAATTAGATACCCAATACAATCACGGTAACGTTGTCCTGGTACATCCTGTCTTTTTGAACGACCTGATCCACCATTTCCTGTGCCGCTTCCTGCGGGCTTTTGGTCAGGGTCTGCGCTATTTCATCCTCGGACAGCGTTGAAAACAGGCCGTCGCTGCACATAACCACCCTGTCCCCGGGTTGTAGCTGTAAAGGCTCAAGGTTTCTATCAATTTCCGTTAGTTCATTGATGCCGATATAGCTTGTCAGCGCGGCTCTGTTGGGATCGTTTTGCGCTTCATCGACAGAAATGAGGCCCTGTTGGGCATTTTCATCAAGCCTGGTGCCGTAATTATGCTCTTTGTTCAGTTGTGTCAACCCGTGATCCCTGAAAAGATAAACTCTGCTATCTCCGACTGAAATCCAGTATAGCAGGCTTCCCTTAAGAACTGCAGCCACAAGCGTGCTGCCTGTCATACTCTGCGTGTTCCCCTGGTTGAATTCAGAGCAAATATTCACATTGATATTTTCAACGATAGTTCTTAGCCCCTGCGCAATATCAGCCTGGATGTCCGTCCGTGTAAAAGCGTCAAGCATCTGTGCGACTACGCTTTTGCTGGATTCTGCACCATTTTCCAGGCCTCCCATGCCATCTGCAAGGACGGCAAGGATTCCCTTCCGGGAAACCTCTTCGCGGTTGAAAACGTCGGAAACGCCAAAAGAATCCTGCTGATCTTCGCGCTTTCCGATGTGCTGAGCGTTTCCAATGGAACAGGTTTCATATTGCCCATCTGTGGCAAACAGCTCTAGGGTGGTTGGAATCGCGGATGTTTTTTGAATTTCGTCTGCTTTATCTGAAACCGTTATTCCGATGGTACCGGGCTGTTCAGTTGATACGGAAGGACTTTGGCAATCCGGGTCAGCAAGCCTTACCGTGACGGGCTGTTCCTCAGGCTCTGAAGCGCCATGTGTCAGGTCATCGAACAGCTGAATCTCATCATGCTGCTTCGGTGTGCCTTTTGAGGGTTTGGCCTTTTCATCATACAGCCGTACTGTGCGCTGAACATTTTGCCGGTTACGCACAGTGCCTGCCTCAGGCTGCGTTTGACCTTCCACTGCAGTTCCGTCTTCTTCGCTAAAAAGCTTAACCTCCGCTTGCTTCCCTGGCTGCATTCTCTTTTTTCTTTTGCGCTTTTTTTCATCAAACAACTGTACGCCCTCCACCTCGGAGGAAGCATGTTTTCTTCGGTCGATGATGACAAGCAGCACCATAATGACAAGGATCGCAACAAGGATCAGACCTATTGTAAGGATCGTTGGTGAATTCCATACAAAGCCATCAACAGGATTATTGATATTAGATTGTTCTACCATTTAAAATTCTCTCCGCAAAATGGAATAAACAGAAGCTTAGTCTTTCCGATCTCGATACAATCATAAGCCTTTAGCTCTTCAGGATTGATAACCTCTTCACCATTGAGGTAAACAAGGCTTTTGCTCTCTCCCTGGTATATCCTGAAGATGCTCTTTCGCGGCTCAAAGCTTACAATCGCGTGAATGTCACGGGATACCGTATCATCGCCCGCAATACACACATCCATTTTTTCTGAACGCCCGATCATGTTTTTGGCTGAATGCAGCCGATAGTCTTTTCCCTTGTTGGTTCCATCAATGCATACCAGCCAGCCGGTAACGGGATCCATCCCCGTTTCCTTGTATACAAGGGCAACTGTTTTGTTTTCTTTCTCCTTTTGCTTCGGATCCTCCAGGGGACGTGTAACCGGAATCGGGTTCACTGATTTCTGTTGAATGGGACGGGTTTTCAGAACATTGTCGGTTGGGTTCATATCGTTGGTTTGTGGATATGTAGCATTGATGGCAATGGTTTTATTCTTGTTATCATTGCCGATGCAATATGGGCAGGTTGCAGCCCTTGAGGCATCATAAAAATGTCCCTGAGGACATCTCTTCATATCCATGGCGCGTTCCTCCAAAGTTTGTTTAATTCATTATACCATTTTAGATTATCATACTGAAAAATAAGTGTCAATTCTTGCTAGAGAGATACAGAATATAGGGAACGGAGTTACTGTTCACACCCCCCCACTAATAAGTTCATAAGTAGCTTCAGAGGTATGTGTTATATCTGAGCGCAGCGAAGGATCTTGTCAGGAGTAATGCGAGCTCCTTCACTTCGTTCAGCAGACTGCGCCTGTTTACCTGTGAACAGTAAAAAGACGGATCCTGTGCAACTACCTCCACCCATTGAAATTCAGAATGGATTGCTTTTGCCACATTTCCTTGGTTTGCTCCTGAAGCATCCTGTTTCTCCATTCCCGGGGTGATAAGCCGATCATTTTCGAAAAATACCGGTTGAAGCTGGATACCGAATGAAAGCCAACCTGCTCCGACACCGACAGAATAGTGGATTCTGTGGTTCGCATCAGCATGCAGGCCTTATTAATGCGGGTGACATTGATGTATTCCAAAGGGCTGATCCCCATGATTTCATGAAAAACCCTGCGAAAATGTGTTCCGCTTAAATGGCATAAATCCATCAGGGTTTGAATGGGAAAAGAGTTCATATAATGATCCCGTATATAGTCCAATGCCGGTGAAATTACCAGTGCATTCTCCGGGGGCTCCTTGGGCGCATCGTGCTGTTGAGTGCTTCCTTTCAAACTGAGGAACTCTATACACAAAGCCAGAAGTAACCCTCTGACGCTTGCGCGAAAATTGGGTTTTTGCTGCTTCAGCTGATCGATGACCATCGTTATCAGCAGGAAAAGATCCGGTCTTTGTTCCTGATTGATGATCAATACCGGGAAGTCTGCCAGGTCCTGAGCGGATAATTCCTGGTTCATCATGAAATTTCGGAATAATTCTTCAGGGTCCAGAAATATATAAGTCCACAGGCTTGCCATTCCAGGCTGGCTGTATGTCGTATGCATTACTTTTGTGGGAATGCAGGTCATATCCCCCGCACGGATGGGTGTTGGAGCTCCGTTAAACTCCATAATCGCTGATTCGGTATGACACACGCCTATTTCAAGACAATTGTGAAAATGCAGGCGGCCGCTTTTTACATCCGAGATATGCCAGCGATCTCCCGCAAGCAAGAGGACCGGGAAATTCGGGGGAAGATTGTAGCTTCTGCATTCCAAAACGCTTCTTTTTCCTTTTGGCATATTGGTACCCCTTTTCCATCCGACCATGTGAAAAAGCACACAGATTGATAAAGCACCATGATAAAGCACCTGACTCAATGGCATCTGCAACGCATCAACGCTTATCAAACCGATTTTTACACTTTTGATGCATGAATCAGCCTTCTGAGCCATTCTAAAACTATTTTACATTCATTCTAATTCACTTTTTAACTGTGGTCAATATTCAGAGGTTTTATCTTCCATGCTTATTGTGAGATTGTGATTTTCGATAACTGTTTTTATGCAATGACGTAGTTGTTCGTGTATTTTTACCAATTTTCAAGACAAGAGTAAATCGTAACGATTTTACATCATTCTGGAAGGTCACATCTATTTCGCTGGGTTCGCTTGAAAAACATCATGTTTTTTCTATAAAAGCCATTCATTCAACATATTTTGCATGGTATTCGCGATTTTTTTGTCACAATATGTATTTCTATTCACACAGAAGCGTTTCTGTAGTGAAATCAATTTAATAATGGTCAAAATTGCATAGTTTTTATCTCTATATGAATAGAATACAAAAGGGAGCTTGTTTTATACTGTATGTAAGTGGTGAATCTCTCTCATTGCTTTGGTGAAGAAGGGGAAATTGAGTGTGATGCAAAAATCAGAACCATACTCTGGCATCCAAAAAAAGAATTTTCTTTATTACCTGAAAAGGGATTGGCGCTTGTACCTCCTTCTTCTGGTCCCTTTAGCCTGCGTTGTCATTTTCAAGTTTGCGGCTTATCCCGGGCTTCGCATCGCGTTTCTGGACTATAAGCCCGCAAAAGGCTATGATGGCAGCCAATGGGTGGGGTTTGCAAACTTTGTGAAAATCTTTTCCGATAAGGAATTTCTGCGCGCGTTGAAAAATTCCATCGTTTTCAATCTGCTGGATCTGGTTGTCGGTTTTCCGGCACCCATCATTCTGGCTTTGCTTTTGAACGAGCTGCGCGCACCCGGTTTCAAGAAAGTAAGCCAGACCATTCTCTATCTGCCCCACTTCCTCTCCTGGGTTATCGTTGCCAGCCTCAGCTATACCCTGTTAAAGCCTGAAACCGGTTTGGTAAACATCCTGCTTGTTAACGGTGGCTTTATTGACAAGGGCATTCCCTTCCTCACCGAAAAATGGCATTGGGCTGTCAGCTATCTGCTGATTGCGGTATGGCAGAACATGGGCTGGGGAACCATCATCTATCTGGCTGCCATCACCGGTATCAACGGTGAATTGTATGAAGCTGCCTACCTCGATGGTTCAACCCGGTGGAAAAACATATGGTACATAACGCTTCCGGGTATTAAGGGAACAGCGATTACGATTTTGATCATGAACCTTGGCAGAATCATGGGAAGCAATTTCGAACGTCTGGACTCCTTTGGGAACGTTCAGGTGAAGGAGTTTCAATATCAGCTGGCCATTTACATTTATGAAAAAGGGCTTAGCTCCGGAATATTCAGCCGTGCGACAGCCGTCGGTCTTTTCCAGTCACTTGTGGGTTTATTGCTGGTGGTATTGGCCGATCGCATTGCCAAGAGTCTTGGTGAAAACGGGCTTATTTAGTTGAAGGAGTTTTCTATGAGCGGCACAGAAAGCAAACAATTGAATACGCACAATACAAAATCGGGGCCGCGCACCCTGAAGGGTATCCGAGCCAGTGACATTGTGATCATGATTCTTATCAGCCTGTTATGTTTAACCTGTATCGTACCCTTTTTGCACCTTGCGGCAAAATCCCTCAGCAGTAATACCGCGGTGATGTCAAAAACGGTATATCTGTTGCCCAAGGGGATTAACTTCAATGCCTACCGTTCCATCTTCAAGGATGGAACCCTGACGCATTCCATGGTTTACTCGGTTTATATGACGGTCATCTTCACTGTTCTCGGGGTTTTTGTATCCATCTGTGCTGCATATCCCCTCACTAAAAAGAGGCTGAAGGGTCGGGGTGCCATCTCATTTATCCTGATGTTTACGCTGTATTTCAGCGCCGGGCTCATCCCCGAATATCTGCTGATGAAGAACCTGGGATTGATAAACAGAATGTGGGTGCTGATCCTGCCGGTGATGTTCTCACCCTGGAACATGCTGATCATGAAAAGCTTTTTAACCGCGACCATCCCGGACAGCCTGGAGGAATCGGCATTTTTGGACGGAGCGAACGATTTTCAAATTCTGTATCACATCGTTCTTCCTTTATCCAAGCCCATCATCGCCACCTTGGCATTGTTTTACGCCGTTGGCCGCTGGAATGCCTATGCAGACGCAAAGTATTACATCACCAAAAAGGCTCTGCAACCCATTCAGTATATCTTAAGCAACATGGTTCTCTCCTCCAGCCTCGATGCCATCAGCCTGGGCGAGTCCACCGAAATCAAGGCGACGCCGGAAGTCTATCAGGCCGCAGCTGTCATGTTTGCAACCTTGCCAATCATCTGCATATATCCCTTTGTTCAAAAATACTTTGTGAAGGGCGTTATGATTGGCGCGATTAAAGGATAACCATGAACCCGGATTTTGATTTTAAGGCATGGGGCCTTGAAATAGAAGGGTCGATTTTTGCGACCCATCGAAACGTTCAGTTAAGGAGGGTTTATTCAATGAAAAGGTCAAAGAAAATCATTTCCATTGCTGCCGCCTGCCTGATGCTGCTGACCCTGGTTTCCTGTACAATACCCGGCGTCAGCCCACAGCAGCCCGCACCTGAAGCCACCAAGGCACCTGTAGCACCCGAAGCTACAGCCGTACCGGAAGTACCAGGCATTGAGGGCTTCAAAAAGTTTGACAAAACGGTTGAAATCTCCGTTCCGGTATACGACCGATCCAAGGAAGGTTATCCCCCTGTGGATGACAACTATTGGACCAAATGGATCCAGGCTAATTTCGGTGACAAGTATAACATCAAGGTAAATTATGTTGCCATTCCCCGAAACGATGTCATGACCAAATACAGCCTCCTGATAGCCGCTGATGACACACCAACCATCTTGATGGAATACGATTACCCAAAAGTAGCCCAATGGGCCAATGATGGGGCCATGCAGGTGATTAGCCTCGATGAGTTCGCCAAAGTGGCACCGGATTACTATGGCGCCATGGTGAAAAACAACCAGCTGGGTTATACCGATATCAACGGCAAAACATATTTCGTCCTTACCGAAAGGCCCTATTATAACACCACCTTCACCTATGCCACCTTCGTCAGAATGGACTGGCTGAAACAGGTGGGCTATAACAAAGTTCCTCAAAGCTATGCAGAGTATACCGATGCGATCGACAAGATCATGAAAGCCGGTTTAACCGATATTGCTCCTGTTGGCAAGTTCCTTCCCACATCGGCCTATGTCGTAAACTTCGGTTACCGGGATATCCCTGTTAAAGAAGAGGAATGGATTATGCACTCCAGTCTGGGAACCGCTTCCTTCAACTGGGAACCCACCCGTAAGCTGCTAAAGCGAGAGAACGACGAATACAATAAAGGGTTTTACTCCAGCGAATTCTATTTGAATGTCGATGACAAGCAGGCTAAAGCAGATTTTATCAACGGTAAGCTGTTCTCCTTCGCCGGCTATATGTCCGCCAATGTAGACTGGCTGACCTCCTTCTATGAAAAGAACCCGAATGCCGAGCTGGCGATTGCAAGCGTAGAGCAGGGTGTTGAACCCGGCGTACAGGACAAGGCCCAAATCCGTGCAGACAATCCCTTCGGTATGATCGTAGGTTTCAGCTCACTGGCGAGCAAGGATCAGTTAAAGGCTGCCTGGATGCTGATGGAATGGATGTACCAGGAGGAAAACCTGTTTGTACTGGAAAACGGCGTTGAAGGTGTTACCTACACCATGGGCGCCAACGGACTGCCGGTTGTAAACGGTGATTATCGCGGCCCTGAGATGCTCAACCACAATATGAACATCGATATGACCTGCCTGATTCATGCCAGTAAAAAAGTGGGCACCATCGAGCAAACCATTGGCGCTCTTGCCCCGCAGGGTCTTCCCCAGGATTTCACCCAAGCTTTGATCGACAATTATTACAGCCTGAAAAAGGTCGCGGACGACAAACGCGCATATTCCGACCCGGTATTCGCTGTAGCGATTAATGCTGAAAGTGAATATACCGCGACGCTGCTGAACCTGTATAAGGAATACTATGTACAGCTTGTGAAGGCAAAGCCCGATGAATTTGAAGCCCTGTACAAGGATTTAAGCAAAAAGTATCTGGAAGCGGGTTATCAGGAAATTATCGACGAAAGGCTTGCGGCATATAAAGCCGGCAACACCACAAAGCTTCCGAAGTAATGATTATATAACGGTTGAAAGGGACTGTCTCAGAATCATGGATTTGAGATTGAGACAGTTCCTTTTTTTCAGAAAGAACCCGAGGGCCCTGTGAATCGCCCTTGTAAACAAGAGTAATATATTAAATCATCCCCATGCAGGAGAGCCACCATGACAAATACCAAATCAACACGTAAAAAAGGTTTTTTTACCATACCGGGAGAAGCCGGCTATGAAGCGTTAACTCTGAAAATGGCAGAAAAATGGGGTGCCGACGCCATTCGCGACAGTGATGGAACCCGATTGTCCAATGAAATCCTGGGCTCGGGCTATGATATTTATTCAACAATATGCATCATCCGCGATCACAACGAATGGGCTGAAAAGAACACCGATAAGCTTCAGCAAACCTTTTTGATAACCGCGCCAAAAGTTTCATATGACGGAACCTTAGTATTTCATTTGCTGGAGGACTATTTTGAGCAGCAATTTGAAGTGAATGATTCTATATCCGCTATTCAATACTGGCAGGTATTTGACAGGACCTCCAATACCGAGGTTCCAAAGGATAAGTGGGTTTGGTGCCCGGATTCGGGAGAAGTTATCATTCATGAGTGCATTCTCTGGCATAAATATACAGTCAGTTTCCTGGCTTACAGGGTATGGGAAGAAATCTCCATGTACAATCACCTCACAAATCAATGGGATAAAGAGCATTTGATGCAGATCGATCCCATTCACCCCGAAAGCCGCACGTATTTGCTGCAATGGCTGGAGCAGTGGTGTAAGGCACATCCCCACACCACAGTAGTGAGGTTCACCTCCCTGTTTTACAATTTTACATGGATCTGGGGCTCCAGCGAGCGAAACCGCTACCTGTTCACCGATTGGGGTTCCTACGACTTTACCGTCAGCCCTGCCGCGCTAAAACGGTTCGCTGATGAATATGGCTACCCGCTGACTGCGGAGGATTTTGTGAATCAGGGAAAATTCAATGCCACCCATATGCCTGCAGACAGGCACAAGCTGCAGTGGATGGAGTTTATCAACAATACGGTGATTGAGTTTGCCAGGCAGCTGATTGAAATCGTACACCGATACAATAAACTGGCTTATGTGTTTTATGATGACAGCTGGGTTGGGCTTGAGCCCTATAACGAAAGGTTTGGCGAGTTTAGCTTTGACGGAATCATCAAATGTGTTTTTTCCGGGTTTGAAGCCCGGTTATGTGCCGGAGTGAAAGGGGTAACCCATGAACTGAGGCTGCACCCTTACCTGTTCCCCGTTGGGCTGGATGGGGTGCCCACTTTTACGCAGGGCGGAAACCCCGCGCTGGATGCAAAGAGATACTGGATTCAGATTCGAAGGGCCTTGCTCAGAGAGCCCGTGGATCGCATCGGTCTTGGCGGGTACCTGCACCTTGCAGAACCATTTCCGGACTTTTGCGACTATATTGAAAAGCTGTCTGACGAATTCAGAACGATTCGGCAGATGCATGAATATGGATCTCCCTGGTGCATACGTCCCAGGGTTGCGGTTCTTCACGCATGGGGAAAGCTACGCTCCTGGACTTTGTCGGGGCATTACCATGAAACCTTCATGCATGATTTGATCAATATCAATGAAAGCCTGTCAGGGCTGCCTGTAGAAGTTTGCTTTATTGGGTTTGATGATTTAACGGAAGAAAGATTAAACCAAATTGATGTCATCATCAATGCCGGGTATGGAGGGTCAGCCTGGAGTGGTGCGGGATACTGGAAGGACGACAATGCTGTTGAAAAGCTGACGGAATGGGTTTATCACGGTGGCGTATTCCTGGGTGTGAACCAACCCTCAGCAGTCGAAGGATATGACACCTTCTATCGGATGGCTCATGTTCTTGGTGTGGACTGGGATACCGGAGCAAGGGTCTGTCATGGAAAATGGAAATACGAGGTGCAGGATGCGCCCTTTGCGATATGCAACAGCCAGATTACCCTATTAACTGGAGTCTACCTGACCGATGGTAAGGCAAAAGTTTTTCTGGAAGAGAACAGGACACCCAAATTGACGATGAATGATTTTGGCAAGGGTAAAGGCATCTACCTGTCTTCTTTTACCACAACCCCCGAAAACACAAGGTTGTTGCTGAATCTCCTCTTGTTCAGTACCGGTGAATTCAACGAGCAGAAGTATATACCCGATAATATCAATACAGAGTGCGCTTACTACCCGGAAAGCCAAAAGCTGATGATCATCAATAACAGCGGCGAAAGGCAAGACACGGCTATCCTGACCGATAAAGGAAGTATTTCGGTAAGCCTGGAGGCATACGAAATGCTTTGCATTGATCTATAGAGGTGATGAAATGAAAAAATTTATCTGTGACGAAGCTGAAGTGAAGGAAGTCATTGACCGTATCGTACGCAGAACGATGAATATGGATTTCACCTGGAATTGGCCCTGCGGGGTGGCTTTCTACGGAATCGGGAAAGCCTGGGAGGTCACCGGGAAACAGGAATATATCGATTTTCTCGTAAAATGGGTGGATGAATACCTTGAACTTGGACTGCCGTCGATGATGATTAATGCCTGTGCCATGGGGCATACCATGCTTACGCTGCACGAGGCCACCGGTGATGAGAAATATCTGGAGCTTGCCCTGATGAAAGCCAGGTATCTGACAAAGGACGCTCTGCGCTTTGGAGATGGTGTTTTCCAACACACGGTTTCGTCCAAAAATGATTTTCCCGAACAGGCCTGGGCCGATACGCTGTTTATGGCAGCTTATTTCCTGTTGAGGTTGGGTTTTAAGCTGGACAGCAAGGAATATATCGATGATGCTCTGAAGCAGTTCTATTGGCATGAAGAATATCTTCAGGATAACAAAACAAATCTGTTCTACCATGCCTGGGATAATGTCAGGAAGGATCACCTGTCAGGCATCTACTGGGCCAGAGCAAATGCCTGGGCTGCATATACGATGGCGCAGGCCTTCCAGCTGCTGAACCCGTTTATGCCCATGTGGATGCAAATCGGAGGGGCTCTGCAAGACCAATTAAGCGCACTGGTCAGGCTGCAGTCTGAGGATGGCCTGTGGCACACGATCTTAAATGACGAAACCTCCTATACAGAAGTTTCGGCATCGGCAGGAATCGCCGCAGCACTGAAGCTAAACGGGCATCCGCTGCACAACCGGTTTATTGAAAAAGCCTATAAAGGCATTCTGGCAAATATCGATGAGGATGGCTCGGTCAGAAATGTTTCAGCCGGGACGGCGGTCATGCACAGCGCTGAGGATTACAAGCTGGTGCCCAGGAAAAGGGTCCAGGGCTGGGGTCAGGGGCTTACCCTTGCCTTTCTGGCTACACTGCTGAAACCTGAAAGAGAATAAGGTACTTAACATCAGCTTCAATCTTTCAGGGAATGAACCCACTGAATCAACTTTCCGTTCGCTTGAAGCTGAGTTGACCCTTCAACAAGAGAGGATAATATGAAAATTATCCTGCAGAAAACAGCATCTCGATTTTTTCATGCTTCAAGCCGGTCAGCCAATCCACATCATCGGTAATCCAATCCATGATTTCGAGCATGCGCGTTTCCCAGGCAATCGTGGCCTTTTTTTCTTCTTCGCTGGGTTCTTTCAACATGGATTTGTCCATTTCACAGTAGCCAAAAATATAATCCCCGCCATTCCAAATGGTAAAATTGCTTTCCGGGCCGGGGTTAACCCTGCCGCAGCGCGATTCAATCAACGCGTCATGGCGGCGCTTATACTCTTCCCTGCATCCAGGTCTTAGCTTTGTGATAAAAACCCTGTGGGTAATTTTTGATTTATCCTCACGGATGAACCCGATGTCTTCATACATCAAGCGCATGGGTTCGTTTAAACCTGCAATGGGATCACAATAATCCTGCACCGCTTCATAAAACAGTGTAAGCGGAGTTTTTTCATCCCCAAAAACCTCACAATAACCAAAAACCAACTCCTCCGCGCACCAGATGGAAAGGTTCCCAAAACCATTTCTGTCAAACCCGGCAAGTATTTCTGGCCACGTTTCTGTGCAACGGCGTGTGAATTCATCCTTCACACCGGACATTATTCGCAAAGCAATGGTTTCTCTTCTCATGCCATTCCTCCATCGAGTGCTTGACGACAGCATCAGCCTTCGCGTTTGTGGTAATTTTTGTTTTCTCTTCTTCACATTACGCCACACCAGTTGACTGGTTTTATCAATACGGCCAGCAGTTTCATCTTGCCAGCCCACCTAATCAAGCCTGCCAGGCCTTGCATACATCTATCCACCTTGAATAGTTTGAAAACGTTTCAAGCTCTGCGAGGGTGAGTTCCATCACACTGTTGCTACTGCCGCAGGCAGGAAAAACCGTTTGAAATCGTTTCAGGGAAATATCAAGATAAACCGTAACCTCATCGTGGATGGCAAACGGGCAGATCCCTCCTACCGCATGGCCTACCAGTTCCACTGCCTCATCGGGCGTCAGCATTTTTGCCTTTACTGCAAACTCAGCTTTGTATTTCAAGTTGTCAACCTTCGCGTCACCTGACGCAACCACCAAAATCGCCTTGTCATTCACTTTGAACGCCAGCGATTTTGCTATCCTGTTCGGTTCACAGCCAATGGCTTGTGCGGCAAGCTCTACAGTAGCGCTGGACACATCAAACTCCCTGATCCGATCCTCCATGTTTCTTTGTCTGAAAAACTCCCTGACTTTTTCAATTGCCATTTTTTCCCTCGCTATGCTCATATGGTAATTCTAATAGTGATCAACAATTTGCCGGGCTGTATAAAGTAAAGAATCAGCAAACATAATTCGTAGAATCTTCACTGTTCAGCTACCGCATACCAAATTGGTTATGCCTCCATTTCTATCTTTTGCCGGAAACCAGCTAAACGCTTATCCTCTGACCTTCTGTAAAATCTTTACGACCTCATCGGTCTTGAGAACCTTGCCATAAGAAACTACTTTTCCATCTACAACAAGAGCAGGAGTAGTCATCACACCGTAAGCGGCAATTTTAGCGAAATCAGTAACATGATCGATCGTTGCATCCATGCCCAGTTGTTCAAGCGCTGCTTTTGTTGCAGCTTCGAGTTGATTGCATTTTGCGCAGCCGCTCCCAAGCACTTTGACACTCGCGCCCTCAGCCTTTGCTTTTTCTGCATTTACCATACTCTCGTTATCGCAGTTGCCTCCGCAGCAACAAGAGGTGGTTTTTTCAATTTTATTTTTCTTTCCAAACAACGCCATAATCATTCTCTCCTTATCATTCATTATAACAACGGAAGCGTTTGCTTGCAATCGCATCACACCCGGGTTGCATGGGCGAGCAGCTAGGACGCTTTTCGGCAACTGTTCTACAGATGTCCTGACCATTCACTCGAATTGTTGGCGATGAAGCAAATTGGTGCTGTTTGGCGATTTCAGCCGTCTTCATTTCAACTTTCCTGTATTCGACAGTATAACCGGCAAGCTCTATGGCGGGGGTAAGCACCAGCATCACCTCGTCAAGAACGCTATCTGTCCCGATGCATCGCTCACAGGTTTGAAGATCAAGATAGAGATATTCAACAACAACCTTCTTTTCAAAAGCACAGTCACAACCGCAGGAGCAGCAGGATTTCCCTATTGTTTCTGTCAACATACATTCCTCCTAGATTATTAATGCTTGTAAAGCGTTAAATAGATAACCAACGATAATAATTCCTAACGTACATATTGAAATAAACAGTGCAAGCAGCTTCGGCTTAACTGCTTTGCGCAGCATGATGATGGATGGCAGGGACAGAGTGGTTACTCCCATCATAAATGATAACACCGTACCCAGTTGAGCTCCTTTAGTGAGCAACGCTTCAGCAATCGGAATTGTACCAAAAATATCAGCATACATCGGCACACCAATTACTGTCGCTAATATTACACCGAAGGGGTTGTTGCTTCCAAGCAGGGATACGACCCATTCCTCCGGTATCCAATTGTGAATAACTGCACCTATTCCAACACCAACCAGGATGTATGGAAAAACTTTTTTAAAAGTAGATTGGGTTTGTTCCTTTGCATATATCAATCGGTCTTTCCTTGTCAAATCCGGTGATTCAATATCAACACTTCCTGCTGTCAAGATAAAGCTTTCAACATGCTTTCCCATTTGAGCTTTCTCAATTAGAGTTCCACCGATTATTGCAATTAGTAAACCGAATATCACATATAAAAGGGCGACTTTTGTACCAAATATGCTCATTAGCAGAACAAGAGAGCCCAGGTCTACCATTGGTGAGGAAATTAAGAAAGAAAAGGTGACCCCCAGTGGCAAACCTGCGGATGTAAAGCCAATAAACAGCGGAATGGATGAGCACGAGCAAAAGGGCGTTACCGTTCCAAGCAATGCGGCAACTGAATTTGCCCCTATCCCGTGGAACCGCCCCAAGATCTTCTTGGTACGTTCCGGGGGAAAGTAGCTTTGAATATAACTGATAATAAAGATTAAAACACATAACAGGACTACAATTTTTATTACATCATAAATAAAAAACTGAATGCTCCCTATCCAGCGATTAGAGGTGTCCAGCCCTAAAGCAGATAATACACCTCCAATTAAGTCATTAAGCCACTTCATACCGAGAATCTGCTTCTGAAAAAAATCCCAGATCGTTTTTAATACTTGCATAAATGAACCCTCTTTCAAAACGAGCAATCATATCAAATGTTTTTGATGTATTCTGCCAGTTAAAAGCCATCGAGCGGATGGCCTATATCAAGTGCAACAATTATTTGCTTTTATAACAGTGTTAGGCGTTGTCAGCTTTTTTAGGAGTGCTATAGCATAAGCGCTGCCTTTTTCACTTATTTTATAGTGTGTCCATTTGCCTTCCTGGCGACTGTCCACAATACCTGACTCGACCAAAATTTTCATGTGGTAGGAAAGCCCTGATTGCCCCATGTCTAACTGCTCTAATAAGACACAGGCGCATTTTTCACCGCCACACAATAAATCAAGTATTTGCAGCCGTTTTTCATCGCTAAAAGCCTTAAATACTTTTGCATGTTCCTTATAAACTGTTTTCAAGTTGTCACCTCATATCAAATTTATTTGATATGTTATCAGTATATGCATCAAATCAAAGTTTGTCAATGTGTTATTTACTTGGTTTTAATGTTTACACTGTAAGCATCAAGATCAATGCAGAAAAGACTGCAGCCCTAAATAGTATTGTCGCTTTAAAAAACAAAATTCAGCTTCGAAAAACCCGATAATGAGTAGCTCCGTTCTTTTGTAACAGCCCAATATCAAATAACGGGACAGAAAAACTCTGCCCCGCTATCAACTTCATTTGTTGATTTATTATGTTGAGCTGCGCGATTGAATAACAGGTTATGCCTTTTCATCATCAAGCTTGCGAGCTGCGATATTACAGCCGAGCAAACTGGGTGGACACATGGAAAGGTCACTCAGCCTATTCCAGCGTAAATGAGGCCAGGTTTGCGCTTCCTCTGCCCTTAAACGTAAAATACAGGGCATGTATACCATCGGGTATGGTAATTTCAGCCGAGAAATCTGTCCATATATTGGTAAAAACAATTGGGATTGTTCCCAGCGTTTCAGCATCCCACGCCGTTTTTACTTCAAAATCACCAGCGCAGTAACCACGCACCTTAACCGTAACCTTTCTGATGCCCTTGCAGTCAAAGTATTTGAAGCCGGCTGTAGCTGAATCCTTCATATTGGCAATAAAACCGATCTCTTCATCTCCGTCCCTACCGTCCTGGGTTATCTTCGGGAATTGATTATTCATCCAGGATGCAGTCCAGTCTGTATAGAGGGATTCTTCACTGCAGTAAAGATTACATGCCAGGTAGGTTGGGTATTCTCCAAGACCTGTAAGCGGGCCGCCATTAAGGCCGCAGGATGTCATTTCAACCTGTGGAATCGATCCGTCATCCATGATGGAAATTGGCTCGGCACAGGCCTGACGGCTGAAATTCGTTCCATTGGTGTGCCTATGGTAGAAAATATACCATTGGCCATTGATTTCTGCCATGCCGCCATGGTTGTTGCCGCCGTAAAACATCGGCTTTTCAGCCGGTTTATAGGAATCGATATGAAGATCACTGTTACTGACGATCACGCCCCGATAGACAAAGCCGTGGGTAGGATACTTGCTGGTGGCATAACACAGCTCATGAAAGACGATGGATGAATAAACGAAATAATAGGTGTCTCCCTTTTTCCGTATGGAGGGAGCCTCGAAAAATTCATGCCCTTCATACCCGCTTCCCTTGCTGTAAGGTTCACTGGGAGCTATGAAGACGGGCTCTTCAACGATGGTAAGCATATCCGGCCCAAGCACGGTTGCCATGGGGCCTTTTCTGGATGTATCTCCCTTTGCACAAAAACCTGTGTACAGGTAAGTCCTATCCCTTTCGGTCAGCACACCCGGATCAAACTGAGGCTGATCGCCCTCTCTCTCGCCCAAACGCTTTCCTTTACTGTCATGCACATAGCCATAGAATTCGTATTTGCCTGCCGGTGTATCACAAACTGCTACTGAAACAATGCTTACCTTGTCAAGAACATAATATAGATAATAACGTCCATCAGGCCCAACTGTAACGTCGGGTGCATAAAGACACATGCGGCCTTCGGGATTCAATGGATCATCAGTTTTTCTGTAGATGACGCCTTCATAGCGCCAGTCTGCAAGGTCGTCGACAGGTGCTGACCAGCATACATAATCGTTTAAGCAGTAAACATAACCATTAAAACGATCGTGTGAGCCATATACATAGACCCTACCATTATAGACATGTGGTTCGCCGTCGGGGATATATTCCCATGACGGCAGATAAGGATTAAGTCCTTGTTTTTTCATTTTATTTTACACTCCCTAAAAATTAAGAAATAGAACATTTTTAGCATATCATGTGGTTTTCGAGTAGTCAATGAATAATCGAAACGCATCCTATATGTCTTGGGATACGCTCCTATTCAGAGGTATGTGCTTTATCCTGAGCACAGCGAAGGATCTTGCCAGGAGTAATTCGAAGATCCTTCACTTCGTTCACCTGGCTGAACCTGCCTATCTCTAAATAGTAGCCTTGGATGCCCCATTTGTTGATATATAGCGTAACTTGTCAACGAACACTAACGAATTTTCGGCAGAATAATATCGACACAGGCTTCAAAGTCATATACAATGTTGCTGTAGCAGTAAGGTTCCCGGGATTTTTCGGCAAACCTTAAAATCATTTGTGAATGAAGGAAAGCAATACTATAATGCCCTGCTATAGTATCAAGGGGGTTTAGTGTATGGGTATAACCACTCTCAATAACACAATTACATTGGTTAATCGAATTCTGGATACGAAGCAAAGCACCGTTCCCATAATAGAAACAAAACCGCAAAAGCCCGCCTTTAAAGCTTCTCAAATTCAGCAGCCGTTTGAGCGGGTAACCCCCGAATCGCAGAATATTCCCTCCGAAAAAATTGAAGCATTCATAAAAAAGATAGTTCAGGATAAAACAGTCAAGCTGCATAACCTGATGATTTTACGAAACGGGAAGGTTGTTTGTGAAACAAGCTTTGGTGAACAAAACCTTAACACCTGGAAATGTACATTCTCCGTTTGTAAAAGCATTACCTCTCTGGCCATTGGGATTTTGATTGATGAAGGAAAATTGCAGCTGGATGATAAAGTGATCGATTTGTTTCCTCAATACGCAACCCCCGTGAATCGGTTACTAAATAAGGGGTTGACCGTGCGGCATCTGCTTACAATGACGAGCACTGTATTGTTCAATGAAGCGGAGAGCATGACTGAAACCGACTGGATTAAGTCCTTTCTAAGCTCTATTACCAGAGGTGATGTTGGCAAAACCTTCAATTATAACAGTCTGAACACCTATATGTTGTCTGCGATCGTGCATGAAGTGACAGGTGACGGGTTAACTGAATACCTTGAAGAAAGGCTTTTTCAGCTGCTGGGCATTACCAATATATTTTGGGAGAAGTGCCCGAATGGCATTGAAAAGGGTGGCTGGGGGCTTTATATTCTCCCTGAGGATTTGGCAAAAATTGGTCAGCTTGTGCTTCAGGACGGAGTGTGGAATGGCAGACAGATTGTTTCAAAGGATTGGATAACACAGGCTACCACGGCACATATTACTGTACCGGAGGGGTATGGCAGTTTTAACTACGGTTACCAGATATGGGTCGGAAGAGATCAGAATACGTTTTTATTCAACGGTCTGTTTGGGCAAAATGTGCTAGGTTTCCGTGACAGTAACATTTTACTTGTTACCAATGCCGGGAATGATGAACTGTTTCAGCAGAGTAATTTCTTTACTTACGCCAATGAGTGTTTTGCGGATTTTTCAGACAATCGGCTGCAAGAAAACCCCAGTGCTTATAGCTGTTTAAAGGAATATCTGTCGAGCCTGAAACCGCTCCAACATCCAATAAAGACAAAGAAATCCTGGTTGAGGAGGCGCTCCACTGATCAAACAACCCCTCTTCCCAGGGAATGCTATACGCTTTGCGCAAAGAGCTTGTGCGCACAGGAGGAAGAAGCAGCTTCCATTGGCTTGCTACCCCTGGGTTTGCAGGCTTTCCAGAATAATTATACAAAGGGATTGCAGAAAATAGCGTTCACGATTCACGATGATAAATTTTTCATGGATTATCATGAGAATGACGAAGTGTATCATCTGGCTATCGGGTTTGACCATGCAGAGTATACAGAGCTTACCTTTCACGGCGAGCCTTACCTCATAAGTGCCAGGGGGAAATTTGCAACCGACGAGGATGACCGTCTGGTGTTGAAATTACAGCTGGATTTCCTTGAAACTCCTTACAGCCGGATTATTAAGCTGTTTTTTGTCGACGATGAGGTGAGCCTGGAGCAGTCTGAGTTTCCCGGGCATGAGTTTACTATTCAGAGTCTATACACCATGAAGGAAATCTTCCAAAAGAAACCTGTAATCGGTCATGCAATCACGAGGTTTGACAATGGATATCTGCTTTACAAGATCGAAAAAGTAATCATACCCAAAATTGGGTTGGAGCTAAAGGAAAAAGAAGAGATTATAGCGTGACCCGCTGTTTCCTGACCTCTCCGCGCTAAAACGACGTATGAACAGGCCAGTTTATCGAGCCGCTGATATCATCCAGCCACAAATCCACATGATAGCTGATGCGCGCAGTGGCATCGAGGGACCAGTCGCCGTCGTAGCTCTTCTTCAAATCTGCCGTAGCTTCAAGCATGAGGCTGATCACATTGAAATCCCTGTCCAGAACGTGGACACCTCCCTCAACACCACCTCGCAGGTAAACTTTGAGCCACAGGTATTTGTCGCTGAACATTCCTTCCCCGCCGGCCTCTAAAAATGCCCTGACATAAACAATGCTTATTCTGGCTGTGGCATCAAAACCAAAAGCAGCTTTCGCCTTGATATAGCTCTCATCAATGTCCGAATCCCGAACGGCAAGACCAAACCCAACTTTGTAACCACCGCCACTGGTCATTAGCATTCTCGGGTACCCCATGCGGAACTCCCAGTAATCGGGAGACATCTCAAACCCCATATCTCCATTGATCGTCAGACCATACATTCCAAAATCATACAGACTGATGCTGAATTTAAACAGCTTTTCCCGATGGTAATACCCGATGGAGGCCTCCCCCATCTTCTTCAGGCTGCCTGTGCCGCCAAAATCATCCACGCTGTCGGGGCCGTAATAGGCACCGCCCATTTCAAGTGTCGGGCCCTTTTCAACGATCAGGTAAATATCCCGCACTTCCCCCAGGTTGATGCTGCCATAACCTATCTGCATGGTACAGGCTGCAGCAAAGAAGTAATTCCCGCCGCCGGTATTCACCTGCATCGTGTCCACCATGCCCAGTAGGGCTGACTTTTCGTCAGGGATGGCATAGGTGCCATCGGGCTTCATAGCCATATCCATGTTATAGCCAAGCATTGCGCCCATATCGCGGATTTCCCCGATGGAGAACGGGATCCCTGGCCCAGTGTAATACATCGCGACGGCAAAGAAAGATCGTTCCTTATTCCGGTCATATCCAATCCTGGCGTTGATATCAAACCCGCCGTCGGGCAGCAGACTGCCTGCCGATGTAAAGGCCATTTCAAAATTGCTGGTGTCATACTCTATGTATTCACCATTGGTGGCAATGGGTGTACCGGTTCCGGTAATCTCTGCAAACTCCTCGAAATTCATCACCACTTCCGAGTGGGATTCCTCATAGGAGAAACTGGGTGCGTAGAAAATGTCGGTCAGCCGCAGCGTATCGGCATCCTTGCTGGCGTTTAGCGCCAGGTTGTCAGAAAGCTGCATTCCTCCCCACAGGTTCATATTTGTGGTATACCTTGGGCCCGTATAGTCTGCAAAGGTCACCGTGCTCATCGGAATAACCACCGAAGCCAAAGTGAGCGCGCGGATCTCCATGGGGAACCTGTTGAATTCCACCAGGTAGGGCTTGTCAAGCAGGGCTGTGCCGTAAATGCCGGGGTTTTGGTTCTTGTGCAGGTTTTCCATGTTGGATGGTATGATCAGGTCGCTGAACTGCGCATCAGTCAGGTTCATCTCATCGGCGTTTTCCCCGAACTGCAGATCCAGCGTGCCGTCGAGATGCATTCCCACTTTATCCAGATAACCCCCCGCAATCTTCACCTTCACCTTCCCGTTTCCCGCAGGGTCAAACTTCGCGGTTTCGGCGACGCTGCAAACAAACATGCCACTGTCGTCATCCCGCAGCATTTTCACCCGAATACGGCGGTGGAAAATGGGGATGGCCAGGTCGGCATCAACCTGTAGGTCAGCAATGTTATTGTAAAGATCGATGACCACATTGCGCACCAGCACATCTTTGAAATCACCCAGTTCTTCGCCGAAAACCGCCGGAACGCCTTCGGGCGTATAGGCCTGGTTCTGATAGCTGAAGCCGTTCTGATCATACAGCAGCTCGCCCGGTGTCAGGTTAAAACGAATGCGCTCGTTCTTCGTGGTCATGACATACTTCGGCGGAAGCGATACATTGCCGTTCTTAACGACGATGCCCATCCAGTCCGGAACCTTTGTATCATTGGGTGCACTGCCGGAATAAACCTTATCTCTGCTCAAATCCAGCGCGATTTTACCGGGGGTGATGCCCAGATTGGCTTCCTTCTGATCTTCAAGCTGTTCCGCGCTCAGCTTGTTCGGGTCATACAGCGGAATGTTGGAAGGGGTCATGGAACCCTCCTCCACCATAAACCCGCCGCCATCCCAGTTTTGAATGTTGAACGGTACATGGGAAAGGGTCTCCTGTGTGGCCGGATCATCCGGGAATATCAGCAGAGCATCTATCTGCGCGCGCTGTGCGATATAGTAAAGGCTTTGGTGCAGAACATTCAGGTTCTGGGCGTTCCCGGTCACAGAGCCTCCCTCGCCCGATAATGCTGTGAAGGTTTTTGCATCCATGACCTTCCTTGAAGCTGAAACCTGAATTTCTTCCGGTAAAACATCGTCGAAGGTTTTAAACGGAGTCATGATCCTTCCGGAGATATGGCTGTTTGCAGCATCCACATTCCCCTGGCTGTAGGTTAGTGTGGAATCCATGGCTTTGATGGCAAGCCCGGCTGGAACCACCAGATGCATGAACTGAGATTCCTTCAGTTCCATAGTGCCTGTCAGCTGGCCTTGCTCGTTAAAGGACACTATCGTGTAGGAATATTGCAGACCCCTGTTGTCGGTGGATTCCAACCCCAGGCTGCTATCGGCCGTACCGATGTGCAGGTTGATGAAACCGTTGCCAAACAGCGGATCGAGATCTCCTCCAACCGGAAGTGTAATGATATTTTGACGTGAAATGCCTCCGAGTCTGCCAAAATTCACCGAGATTTTCCCGGTATGGTGGAAGGTGAGGTTTTGATAATGGAACTGCGGAATGTTGTAAATGTGGATAATCCCATCAGTACTTAACCTGCTGTCCTTAAAATTCAGCACATCCATATCTCCCAGCAGGTTGCCTGATGGGGTTGAGACATACCCTGAAGCGGTGGCATCGGGTTGGCTGTTTTTAATATTCAGCGTAAGCAGATGGATTCCGGTATCACCCAAAACTGTTTTGTCCTTCATTGAAACCGAACCATCTGTAATTACATCTGCTTTAAAAGAATTGATCGTAACCTCACAGGGCACCGCGAAAGAGCGCAAATGAAGCATTCCCTCCCCTGTTCCTCCGAATTTCCCGGCCAGGGATATATCAGTAATTTGAAAACCATTGATGGTCATGGTTTCCTGGATGGTTTTCAAATCGGGTACTTTTATATCGGTATCAACCGGTGGCCTGACCGCAGGCGTGGGAGTAACCACCTTCACAGGAGGTGTTGGTAAAGGATTTCTTCCGGCAGGAGGGGTAGGAGTTGCTTTTATTTCAATTCTGGGTGGTGCTTGTGTGGGGGTTGGTGTAGGAACAATGGTGATTTTTATCTCAATCTTGGGCGGCACAAGCGTAGGTCTGGCTGAAGGCACAGGAGTTGGAGTTGCCCTCGGCACAGACGTCGGAGAAGCCGATGGTGTGGGTATTATAGTAATCCTGATTTCAGGAATGATGGTAGGCATGATTATCTTATCCAGCACTGGGGTAGGTGTGGGAGCTGCGGTAACGCGAGGGACAATTATCGGTTCCTGGCCAGGTCTCGTTACCCGTCCTGGCGAAACTGCAGGCGACGGGGTTGGTGTTGCGAGGTTTGGCCGGTTTACATTCGGGAATGTGAATGCTGCACTGTTCCCCGTACTCGCTACTATATTCCCGAGCGAAACTGCCGGCGGCTGCGTTGATGTTGCAAGGCCTGAACAGGTTTCAGAAGGATAAATGAACTCAGTTGGGTTCTGTGCAGTCACAACAGTATTCTGCGTGTCATCCCGCCCATCGGTGGAAACAAAACCCGAATCTGCGCCGACCAGTACCTTCTTAAATGAGCTTTCCGGCATTTTGCGTTCGGATAATTCTGTAACATTCACAGCCTGCGAGAAATCAGAAATAAACCCTGCTGTGTCCACAACTTTGACCTTGTACCAGTTATTGGCGTAAATATTGGAATACTTGTCGTGGAAGAAGTTTTGCATAGGTGTGATCAGACCGCTGGCCTGATAATAATCCCCTTCCTTGGTATTGCTGCGGTATACCAGATATCCCGCAATATGCTCCATGCTTTCTAACGTCGTCATGTTCGGATCCTTGGCAGTATCCCAGCTAATATACGCTTTGTTTTCACGGATCTCAGCTTTGACATTCTGAACCGGTGGGAATGCTTTTCCCTTGCGTGTGAAAACAGAAACGGGCTCAGGCCTGTCGGATGCAAGGTTATCGTCATTCACCGCCTGCACCGTATACAGGTAGGTTTCTCCGAACACCACGGTGGAATCGTAAAAAACTCTTTCACCGGAGGAATCTTCTCCAAGGGGTATGGTTACCTCGCTGACTTTCTCCCACAAAATCAATTCAGCCAGCTCTTTGCTGAGGCTGCTGTATGGCGCAACCGCCAAAATACCGTATTTGTCGGCCAGTGTTTGAAAAACTTCCTGCTTGTCAGATGTCGGCAGTTTGGACATACGATCCATAAATGCTTTGCCATCGGTGTTCTGAATGGTTTTAAAACGCGCCGTCATGTCGGTTGTGGGCTTGAATTGCTGGTTTGTAGCCCCTGGCTTTAGGGCAGGCAGGCTGTTTGAAGTGGCAGCGACCACCATACCAGCCGGAGCCGCCTCCCGGGACGAAGAATAGATATCATAATACAGCTGAATATGAAACATCTCATCATGCAGCAGAGGATTTTTCTGATGCATTTCAACCATATCAATATCGAGAATTTTCGGAAGCTTGTAACGGTAGATAATATATTTACTGGCATGGGAAACCCCTATCCAGTTTACTTCGTTGATTTCTTTTCTGGAAAACGGCACCAGCATTTTCGGCGGCGCGGGAGCAACGGTTGCGGGAATACGGATTTTTATAACGGGCTGCTGGGATTCCATTCCCCACACGCTGACCGACGCAACCTTGTAATAATAATAGTGTGCAAAGGTTTGATCCACTTTCTCAGAATAGACCGTATAGTCCAGATGATCGGCAACCATCGTCCAGAGCAGGTTGTCAGTGTTTTCTCCATCGACAAAGTATGGAACCTCGGCACGGTACACCCTGAAATAGGATATCTGCTTGTCCTCGGGTCTTTCCCAGCTTAAGCGCACCCAGCCTGCAGGAAGGTATGAATCAAACTCCTCCCCGGCCTTACTGCCAATCTCGGACACCAGACAAATCATAAACAGGTATAGCCGGTTTTCCTTTTGCTCTACGGTTGTTTCGATGCTATTCATCAGGGTGTTGCTTTCAACAAGCTTCCAACTGTATGCTTCCAGTATCTCTTCGCTGGAGAGGTTTAAAAGCATCTGCTCTGTAATGCCATCGGCATACGCAGAGTATATGGCATAAGCAGCAAGGCCCTTCCCCTGGAAATGCTGCCATGTGAACGAAGCAACCCCACCCTGCTTTAAATCAGCGTTTGACAAGGCGATCACTTCGTGGACATCGTTTGTTTTTGGTAAATTATTCAGTTCGGCACTGACTGTCTGTGGTGCCTCAGCGGAATTATCCCGTAAGATGTTGGACAGAGAATTCCCCAGGCGCTCCTGTACTGTATTCTGCACTAAATTGTTGCCTGCATCGGGGATAAGAACTGCTTCGGCCAAATCGTCCTTTGTAATAGAACCGGGCAGGGTTGCATTATCAACATTCAGGCTGAGTGGGTTGAAGTCGTATCTGTTATAGAAACCGGGCGGGTTTATGGAACTGCCACCAATAGCAGAGTTCTTTTTCATTTCTGCAATCGGGTTTGCAGGAGCATTCGGAGCGGTTTCCAACGGGTACCCGATGATCTTCGATTCGGACCAGGCGCTTTCATTTCCCCAGCTGTCTGTGGCAGCCGCCCAGTACTTGTAATAATAACCCGGTTGGACGGTATTGTCGTAATAGATCGTATCAACCGCTGTTTCGGTTTGAGGCTTGATCACGAAGATGCTTTCAAAGCCGTTGTTTGAATAAACGGGTTCTGCTGATTGGTTGAATGGCTTGAGGTTAATGCGAACGAGTTCCTCGGGCATGTCGAAATGCCCGTTTCCGTATGCCTTGCTGCGATAAATCACAAAGGCTTCGGCATCTTCGGAGGTTTTTGTCACCGGTAAAGTAATACCGGGTTTATTCTGGTTGATATCAAACAACTGACTTACAGCCTTAGGAATGCGACTGGCATCTGCAGTGGCTGATAGATTCGGTTCTCCCAGCATGGGCTGCACTGGCGGGGTAACCTTGTACACCTTCACAGGCAACGTTTCACAGAATGCACTGACCCTGCCAAAGATGTCCAGGGCTTGTACCCTGTATTCAACTTCATCTCCGTTCATTACTCCGCGATCGATAAAAAACGCAGCGGTTTCATATAATATCCCATTTTCATCCTGGGTATAGGAGATGGCTACCGGGTTTTCATTCACCCGCGAAAACTCTGTTTCACCTTTTTTCTTTCGCTCAATCCAATAGCCCGAGATCACAGAACGGGCATCATCGGATTCAGGAGCCTTCCAGCGCAGGTATACCGAGTTATCCGCTCCATACCCGTCAAATTCCGAGGGGATCTCCACCAGTGTCTCCACCCCGTATTCCAGCGACAGGCTGTAAGACCCCTCAGCTTTAGCCCCCGAGGCCAACTCGGCTGCGGTAATGTTTTCATTGTTTCCTTCAATTGGAACCAGGATATATTGAACCGGGTCTTTTAGCGCAAGGCCCTTCTCCGTTAGATCGTCCTCATATCCAAAGCCGGTTTCTTCGGCAAATTGGTCATCTACAAAAACCTTGGTCAAAATGGATTTACGTGCATCCAGAATGCTTCCGATGGTGACCTCGGCCTGCGATAAAGCAGGCTGCTGCTGTGCCTGCATGACCTTTTGAACGCTTGTCGGCACTTGATCCAGCTGGTTTAAAGACACTGCCGGTACCTGTATGTCCCGTGCAAAATGCACATCAAAATTGGAAAACTTGTCTTGCTGGGGGATTTTATCAGCAACAGTGTCCGGTATGGTGAAAAGCTGCTGCTGATTCAGCGCAAAATCCAGTTCTCCGGTAATACGGATGTAGTTCGCAAATGATTTTGAATTTTTATAGACCAGGGCATGAAACTCTTTTTCGGTCTTCACCCCGAGGATTTGCTTTTTGGCGGCATCCAGTGTCGCAGCCTGAAATAGCGGTTTGATGTATTCTGAAAACTCGGCGTTCACGTCCACCAGCTGATCAATATGGCCGGCGTTGCCCAGACCTTCCGCTATCAGCTCGGTCTGACCTTTCATCACCCGAAACAGGTTGTACCCCTTTTCGGGCACCCAGCCATCCACAGGGGTCCATCGCAACACAATTCTGTCCGGTGTCGTCCAGGTTCCCTTGAAAGCTTCGGTCTGCTTTGGATTTGCGGCAGCCACAGGGTTGAACAGCGCATCGAGCTTCGTTTTCAATTGAACAAGCTTTTCCTTCTGTTCAGGATTTGGAGCAAAGCTGGCAGTGTGCATTTCACCCGGCTGGTTTCCCGAGGTGTAACTGCCGGTCGTAATATCCTGCTGCCCAAGCAAAAGCGCAACCTCTTCCCGAAGCTTTTGCAGCTGTTCGGCTTCCTTTTTAGATGCAATCAGCTCATCCAGTGAGCCGGCATTCATAATTTGGCTTTGCATTTGAGGTTCGGCCAGAAAACCCGCAACTGAAAATTCTTCAGTTACCAGAAGCTTTTGAAGGGGTTTCATGGCTTCGGTCACATCGTTTTTAAAGCTGGCAGGCCGATCGGGAGCCGGGGCCTGAGAACCATCCAGGACAGCGTCTTCAAGCTTCTTGTCGAGCAATTCGGGTGGATGAACATCACTTGCCTGCTTGTCTGCAGGAGAGCGCGGAAAAAGAAAGAAACCGGCTGTCGTTAAGATGGAAATGATCAGAACAAGTCCAAGCACCTTTTGCCAAGCCTTCATGACACTACCCCCGCTATGACCTATTTACAACCTCATCGCTGCAAATTATATTCAGTTTTACCAAAGGAATAATAGGCTGAACCGCCAGAATAAACTATTTTCCATCACCATTATATCGATTGCGCCAAAGCCTGTCAATAAGGGTGTTTACGAAGTGCACTTATCTGTATAGTTAGGGGTTACTGTTCCGACATATGCAGGTACAGCCTGCTGAACGAAGTGAAGGATCTGCGCTTTACTCCTGATAAGAGCTTTCGCTGTGTTCAGGATGACATCGCTGTGTTCAGGATAACATCGCTGTGCTCAGGATGACACCTCCGCGTTCAAGGATAAGACACACTCCTCTGAATAGTAACCAGTTCGGTGACCGTGAAGGCAGAAAGCGCCATGGTCGGCGCTTTCCTAAACAACTTCATTCAAATAGACGCATCTTTCAAATTAAACTTCATTTCAAGCCATTGTTCACAGCCGCTGAAATTTTGTCGGTGACTTCCGCAAATTCACGAATCTTACTGGCAATCCGGCTACGCTGATTTTTATCCTGCAAGGCAGCAAGGGTAATATTAAAGCCTCCGCCAAGTGCTTCCAAAGCCTCCCCATTCTGTTCGTTCCACATCTTTCGCATCTGATGATACAAGCCGTGAATCTGTTCGATAAACTTTAAATCCGGGTTCAATTCCAAAGCTTTGTCCAAAAAACCATGGCAGCAGCTGCTGTTGGTCGCCAGATTGCATACATATACAGTGTACATGGACCAACCATCAAACTCTTCAGGTTTCATTCCATCAAACCTGCCGTTTTCAATCTCTGCAGCCCACGAACGGAAAGCCTCCGCCCCAAAACAATAACCTTGCGTTTTTCTCGCCAGAAGCTGAGGCAGGGTTAAAATCCTGTTGCGATAAAGCTCCGCCAGCGCAACAGTTTTCCTCTTTTCACCGATAAAAATCCAACCATTACAAGTCTCCTGCCCAACCATCAATTCCTCCGGAAGCAGGTCGTCCAGCGTTATCCGCTCCGGCTCCGTTATTTCAGATGTCATATACAGTAATGTCTTTCCATAATCCTCATAACCGACAAAAACACCCCAACCCCACTTTTGGTTCGGGTTTTTACCCCAGTGGTTTAAAATCACCGGCAGGCCTTTATCAATATAAGCCACGAGGGTCTGCACATACATTTGCCTGTTGTTCATCAACTGCTTTATTGTCACAAAAGTGCTGGCATATCCGCAGGCGGTAAAGACTTCATCAATGAAATCCATACTGCCTTTTTCACTGAGAAAATAGTCGGTAGCTCCGTCGCCGCGGAAACGATCGAAAGAATATACCTGAGCAAAATTATCTCCCGTCAGACCGGCAAAAAAACTGTAATCATACTCTTTCTCTCCCAGACACTCCATCACATATTTTGCACAGCCGTTAAACCAGTAGTTTTCTCCATGATGCATTGTAATCAGCGGATGAATGACGGGTATGATGTTGTTGCTTTGATTTACTGCCATATTCAGCTCTCCTCTTTTTATTCTGATTTTGGGTGTGGTTTTCAATTGTGATACTTTTATAGATTTGAAGTACTTTATTCCTTGTCCATCCGAACCTATTAAAATTGTTTCTGGTTTTTGCAGGTACAAATCGGAAGACATATAGGGAAAATTCACACCACAATACCTCACTTCACCGTTAATCACAACAGCAAAATGCTTTTCACCGACAATCCATGTAAGGGTATTGTATTCGTTATAGTTAATTCTTCCAACCTCCGGATAACAGCAATAGTTCCCCACAATGGGCTGATGAAAGCAGATTGCTTCCTTTGACAGCCGTCTGTCGGCTTTGTTCTCCATGTTGATGGCGAACAGATTATTTCCATGATAAATCCGGATACTGCCCTCATCACTGCCATAGCCAAAGCGTTCGCTTTCGCGATCAGCCTTGAATTTAATATCTACACGAAAGGGGATCCTTACTGAAACATTTGTTGAAAGCTTCCGTGCCGCAATCCAGCCGATAAACTCTGCCTCACCCGTTTCAAGCACCTTGTAATGAGGAGCATTGACAGGTGTAATCTCAGTTAGCGGAATGCTGCTTTCAAATAAGACCGGATTTGCCTGTTCAATTTCATCCGGAGAAAGGCCCTGAACCTGCTCATTGGGGTCAAGTTGATTCGTGTCTGGTAACCGTCTTTTCACAGGCAGGAATACATTGATTCTTTCGCGCAGACTGTCGGGGGAAATGACTGATTCCACAAGGGATTCATGACGCAGAGCCCCGCCATGGTGATAATCCACTTCGTAATAAGGATTATGATCGAAGCTTTTTATCATTTTTCTGTGAAATGAAGCAATATCTTCGTCCACATAAGCACTGCCAACAGCGAATAACCCTCCGTCGAATTCATCATCCACATATGGACTGCTATTCATAAAATCCTTATCTATTCGGTGGAGGATAACTGTTTGGGCGTGTTCATCCTGATACTCAAAAAGCTGGTGACTTCCGGGTGTGCCAAAAGTGATTCGGTTTTTCCCCAGCCAATCCCAAAAGCCGTCGACGTCAGATGTACCAGTACCTTTCATTTTTGACGAGAGCATTCGCATCGGGGGTAAATCGACGATAGACAAATCCGGTGGTTTTGACACTTGTTCGGATAAATCCGATAATCTTTCATAGGAGTATTCCTCTTCGTTGTTAGGGTTTTGCTGCATGTCAAGCTGTTTTTCCAGTTTCTCATACAAAAGCGGCAAAGCGGATATATGCTTGATTCCTTTTTCCATCATGGACTGCGTGAATCTGTTGATAATACGCTTCAATTCGTGCAGCGCATCAATTTCGTGATCAATGGCATTGATACGGTCCATAAAACTGTCCACCAAAACAGTGGTGTCATGGCTTTCATAAATTCTGACAATATCTCTGACGGGAATCTGCATTTTTCGAAGAACCAGAATCTGCTTTATCCGTTCAATATTCTCTTTGTCATAAAAACGGTATTTTTCAAACTGAAGCCGTTCACTGCGCACAAGGCCCATCTGCTCATAGTATCGCAGGGTTCTGGATGTGATGCCAAGCTGAACTGTCAGATCAGTGATTTTTACCAACTCCATACTTCAACCCCCCTTTCGGTTGATGAGTTGATTATATCACTTGACCTTGCGTCAAAGTCAACACTATAGAACCGCATAAACTTCAGCACTCACCCAAACCCATAATATCTTGTTCCTGAACTGCCTTCTGTCGCTTCAGGTATGCTGCTGCCAAAGCCTCCTGTGCTGTTCCTGGTTAAGCCGACAATGGTTTTGAAACGGTAAGACAGGCTCTTGTATTTTGAGGGTTTTACGTTTTCGACTTTGATCGGCTCACTGCCGACGCACAAATAGATAACAATTCCCTCATCCTGATAGCGGTGAAGGATATGGGATAAATCATTTTGAATGTCGGAAGAACGAACGATGATTTTACGGATTCCCTGATCGGCCAGAAACGCAGCAGAAGGCATATCCTGGGGAAAAACGCACCAGCGGTTGTCGTAGGTGCCCGGCGCTTTGCCGCTTCCTCTCATCCTGTTGGCATCGAGCATGAACACCGGAGGGGCATCCATGCGTATCTGAAAGCTCTGCAGTTTCTGGGCATGCTTGAACAGGGCTGTCGCAATATCTTCAACCTGAACAATCATACGAGGTGCTCGCCCATCCACGCCATTATACAGAGGAACCGGACGATAACCCAGGCGTGCCAGGGCCAGGCTCTCAAGCACACCGTTGTCTCCAGGCAGATCAACAATTAGCATGGTTTGCCTGTCCAAGCTCGTAATCCATGCCAACTCGGGTATTTCCTGAGTTTTAAAATTGACAAAGGCTTCACGGAAAAACAGAACAGGCTTGGCCCACTGTGACCATAATGCATCTTCCGGTGCCCAGATTTTATAGGTCTCCAGGTTACTACTCATGATGATCTCCTCCCTTTGAGACTAGCAGCGATATGTCTTTTGCTCTTTCATCAATTCGTGGGAATGGACTAATTCTTCCGTAGAAACCGGCACTCTTTCCATTCACCGTAAACACGCCAACACATAAGTGATAGGTTTCACCATTGATGTCCGTTAATGGCCGGCTTGTAAATTTTCGTTGAGCCACCCAGTCTCCAGGCTGCCTGCGCACACCTTGTAGAATAAGCTTGTGCTCTTTGCCGGTGATCGCTTCCCGAATGGAAATGCCTCCCCCCACCCTTCCCAAAGCAGGCTTATATATCCAATCGGTATCCTGGTGCTTTATC
>CAYVFB010000017.1:300-48050 GCA_964450305.1 uncultured Ruminiclostridium sp. | reverse complement strand
AATGAATGTAAAATGAATTGTGATAACTGCGATTATAAGAAGGCTGTAGCAGTTAATGAGTAGTACCATATTTTTTGTGAAAAAGCTTCATAAATCTAAATCTCATCTAATCACATTATTCAAAATTAATTCAAAGTAATTTCTGCGTCCCGGAATATTTTCACCTGATTTTTCAAAAGATAACGAAGCGAAATCGGTTATTTTTTGATAGTTTTTCGGGAGGGAAATGTCATGGTAGGCAGGGTAATGAACAGAACACGCAATTTATGGATTTTTATCATCAGTGCGTTTTTATTATTGGCTGTGATTGCTGCAATCTTATTTTTTTCATCTCAGCAAAAAACTGAAATACCACAAAAGGGTGTATTTGTAATGAGAACCGGGTAGAAAAATCATAACCCCTTTTGCTGTTGAAATGAAGCAGTAAAACTATTTACACGCCGATACACGCTTTTAACTTCAGGGAAAAGACACTCAGTAACAGGGCTTGTGGAGAATCCTGGATTGAGTTTAATTCAGAAACGGTAAAAACTTATAAATGAAATTAATCAGGAAGCAAAGTGGCTTTCTTGCCATGGAGGAAAAATGGAAGAAAAAAGAACCAAACAGGAATACAAGAAATGGTCTCAGCAGCAGGCGCCTCGAACAAAGAAAGCTAAAAATCTTCTTCTGGCTTTTCTTGTTGGGGGGATTATCTGTACAATTGGACAGTTGATCCTGAATTTACTGCTTGGAGCAGGGATGGCCAAGGATGACGCTTCCGCAGTTACTACACTGGCAATGATTTTCATTGGTGCATTTCTTACAGGAATCAATGTGTATGACAATATCGGCAAAATCGGTGGAGCGGGGGCCGCAATACCAGTCACCGGCTTTGCCAATTCAATTGTATCCCCGGCCATGGAATACAAAAAGGAAGGTTATGTGATGGGCGTGGGAGCGAAAATGTTCCTGATTGCAGGGCCTGTTCTGGTTTATGGAATTGTGACCAGCATTATTGCAGGCATTTTGTACTACTTGTTCGGGCGAAGCATTTAGCAGAAGCCAGGCAGTTTAGAAACAAATGTGTTGTTTGAGTGGAGGAAATCATGGGAACCAGACTGGGAAATCAAACCATCCGGCTTGATACAAAACCTGTTATTCAGGCATGGGCTGCCATCGCAGGGGCAAAGGAGGGCCATGGCCCCCTGGCCCGGTATTTTGATGATGTTATCGAGGATGAGTATTTTGGCGAAAAAAGCTTTGAAAAGGCCGAGAGCAAATTTGTTCGCGAAACCTTCTCAAAGATCTTAAGCAAAGGCAATGTTTCTCCGGGAGACATTCAATATGTTTTTGCCGGAGATCTGTTAAACCAGTGTATCGCCGTCAGCTATGGCACCCGGGAAACGGGAATCCCGTTCTTTGGGCTGTATGGAGCTTGTTCAACGATGGCAGAATCAATGAACCTTGGAAGCATGATGGTGGATGGCGGGTTTGCAGAAAGGGTGGTTTGTATCACCTCCAGCCATTTCTGTTCGGCGGAAAAGCAGTTTCGCTTTCCGCTGGAGTTTGGCAGCCAGCGCCCGCCAACGTCCCAATGGACTGTTACGGGTTCGGGGGGCGTATTGCTTGGAAAGGCAGGCGACGGGCCCAGAGTCATTCATATCACTACCGGAAGGATTGTAGACATGGGCATTAACGATGCCAATGATATGGGTGCTGCGATGGCACCTGCCGCTTGCGATACGATTACGGCTCATTTTACAGAAACAAAGCTGCCCCAAAATCACTATGATCTGATAGTAACCGGAGATCTGGGCGTACATGGGAAAAACCTGTGTGCACAGCTTCTGGAGGAAAACAACGTGCTCATTCGTGAATGCTATGATGATTGCGGTGCGATGATTTATGACACAAAAGAACAGCAGACAGACAGCGGAGGCAGCGGATGCGCCTGCTCTGCGACCGTCCTGGGAGGATACCTTCTGGAAAAGCTTTCAAAGCGCGAGCTTAACAGGGTTTTGCTGGTTTCGACCGGTGCTTTGCACAGCCCTGCGGCAATTCAACAGGGTGAAAGCATTCCATGCATTGCCCATGCGGTTGGGATTGAAATGATCTGAAAAGTGTAAGAAATGAAGAGGTGATACATTTGGAATATATCCGGGCATTTGTTGTAGGCGGGCTCATTTGTGTCGTAGGGCAGATCCTCATTGATTTAACGAAGCTGACGCCGGCACGCATTATGGTGCTTTTCGTCGTATCTGGCGTTGTTCTTGGTGCTTTGGGGGTTTACCCCCTTTTGGTTGATTTCGCAGGGGCAGGAGCAACCATTCCCATCATTGGCTTTGGGAATGTCCTCGCCAAAGGGGTGATCGAAGATGTGGGCAATAACGGGCTTCTCGGTGCGTTCAGCGGTGGTGTCAGGGCCGGCGCGGTGGGCATTGCCGCTGCCGTGTTCTTCGGCTATGTGATGGCAATTGTCTCCAAACCAAAAGCAAAAAACAAAACTTAGTTATTCCTCAGAGTCCTTCGCTGTGCTCAGGATGGCATCACTGCGCTCAAGATTAAACACATACCTATTCAGTAGCTTATGAACTGATTAAGGGAGTGTGAGCAGTCCTTCATGACCCGGGTGTCGCCTAACGACACGAAACCCAGGCAGGTTTCACAGGAGTAACGTATCTTAGATTAAGTTTTTATGTTTCACACGGAATTGATTGTCTACTCTCAAACGCTGTGGTATGATTTCTTATAAAGGGTTTACCAAAGATAAGAAAGTCAGGAGATTGAGAGGAGATACTCCATGAACAGCCGAAATAAAGCCTATTATAAAGGGCATCAGGCAAAAAACAACCGAATGATGTTATTTTTGACCATTGCAGTGGTATTGTCACTGGCATTGCTTGCGCTTATCATCGTGCAGAACAGGCCTGAAAGCAACGGGAATGTTACACCTACCCCCACAACCGCGGTGGTTGCCACTGCCACTCCGACAGTAACACCCACAGGCGGACAAGCCTCCTCATCGGAACCGACCGCATCACCTGTTCCTGAGGTTACTGCTACACCTGTTCCGGAAAAAGTTATTTCGGAGCCGACTTCCGCCCCATACATAGGGTCCGATATCACGCCTGCTCCAAAGCTTCCCTTCGAACCGGTCAAGGCGCTCTACCTGAAACCGGGTTCGTATCAGGATGAAAAACAGCTTCAGCACTATATCGATCTGGCAAACCGTACTGAAATCAACGCTTATGTCATCGACATCAAAGGCGATTTTGGCAACATTTACTACAAATCGGAAATCCCGGATGTGGTTGCGGCCAAGGCCTGCTCCGATTTTAACATTCAAAAAGCACTCGAGAAACTCCATCAAAACAATATCCGGGTCATCGGCCGTATCGTTACATTTAAAGACAATGTGATCACCAACTACAAGCCTTCCCTTGCGATCAAGCATAACGGCAGCACTTTTGTGGCCCAGGACGGTACCAAAGCTCAGTGGCTTGACCCAACCAACAAGGGTTCATGGGAATATGTGGGCAATATCGTGCGCGAAGCCGTGAGCTATGGTTTTGACGAAATCCAGTTTGACTATATCCGCTTTCCGGAAACTTCTTTATATGAGTATCAGCTTCAGAACCTGGAGGAAGGCAAGCAGCGGCGGGATTACATCGAGGGCTTTACTGAATATATCCGCAGCATTGTTCCAGAGGGTACCATTCTGTCGGCAGATATCTTTGGCTGGCCGTTGATCGCCACCCGGGATTCCGGTGAAATCGGGCAGACAGTCGAATCCATTGGCTGGCACCTGGATTATATTTCTCCCATGGTATATCCCTCTCACTTCGATAAAAAGAGCCAGACCATTAACGGAATTAACTATACAAAACCAGACCTGATTCCATATGATATCGTATATAATACGTTACTCGTCGGAAAGAAAAGGGTTAATTCGGTAGAGGGCTATAAACTAAAATGCCGCCCCTATCTCCAGGGCTTTACGGCATCTTACCTCGGCAACGGTTATTACACCACCTATGGTGTAGAGGAATACAGGGAGCAAATTAAGGCAGTTTATGACGCAGGCTATGAGGAGTGGATCTTCTGGAACGCCAGGAATGAATATGTGGAAGAAGCGTTCCTTCCTGAAGGCCAATAAGCATACAACCTGCTAAGTTAGCATATGTTTGTGCGGGGGCATCTGTTAAAAATGCCCCTGCCTTTATCGCGTGTTTTTTGCTTTGAGCAGAAACATTTGTCGGCAACAGCCATTACGTACCTACTAATGCCTTTCGGTCTTTATGACATTGGATGGATGGTTGTTTTACCGTTGGGTTCAATAGGAAATGCTTGTAATTTGAATTTATGTAAACACTTTAGTGAAAGGATATGTCGATATGTCAATATTTGAAGCAATTTTATTAGGGATTGTTCAGGGATTTTCGGAGTTTCTGCCCATCAGCAGCTCCGGGCATCTGGTGCTTTTACAGAAAATCTTCGGTATTCAGGAAGGGGCACTGACCTTTGACATTGCCCTTCACCTGGCCACCTTGATAGCTGTGATGGTAGTCTATCGGGAAAAGATTCTTGAAATACTCAAAAAACCTTTTTCGAAGCTTCCTGTCTATATTGTTCTGGGGACAATCCCCATCGGGATCCTGGGTTTACTGTTCAATGACAAGATCGAGCAGCTTTTTGAAACTGGTGCCACATTGGGGGCAGGCTTCATCTTCACGGGGATCATTCTGATGCTGGCTGAAAATGTAGGGAAAAAGGAACGGGATCTGGAAAAAATGAAGGTCTCCGATCCGCTGCTGATAGGCACCGCACAGGCTGTAGCCATGCTTCCGGCGGTTTCCCGCTCGGGCATGACCATTTCATCAGCCTTGGCCTTGGGGGTTGAACGAAAAACGGCTGCAGATTTCTCTTTCCTGCTGTCAATACCCGCTATTCTGGCTGCGGTGGTGCTGGATGTTTACAAAATGGTGAAAACCGGTGAAAACGCACTGGCAGCCATCGGAACTGCCCCATTGGTGTTGGGAATGCTGTTTGCGGCAGTTGCGGGCTTTTTTGCGGTGAAGACCATGCTGAAGCTGATCCAGAACCGAAAACTGAAATATTTCTCCTGGTATCTTTGGGGGCTGGGTGCATTGGTGCTTCTGGACCAACTGGTTCTGCACATTTTCTTTTAGAGCCTGAAATACTTCCGCAACCTTCAACAGGTGCTCTTGCATCCTAAGCATTTTGCCTGAATTCAGGAAGAGATACATGTTTTTTTCCGCCGCCTGTTGCCAGCGAAAGCAATCGTTGATATTTTAACGGCCTGGGTCTTTCGTCCTATTGTATGGTCATATTCACCTATGGGGCTTTTACCCGGGCTGTGCTACAATAAAAATGAACATTAGCATTTCTCCTGTTTTTTTTAAGAGCCTGGAAAGGCTCTTTTTTTTGACCGCTGATTGCTGCACTTTGCTTTGTAAAATCCGTTATTAGTCCTTTCTCCTGTCTGAAACCCGGGTTGCACATTGCCCGGTTTTCAAGTACAATTTTTTTGTGATATACAAACTATATTTTTGACAGGTTGTTTACAGAAAGCGTGGTTTTTATGAAAGATGTGATCATCCTCGGGATAGAGTCCAGTTGTGATGAAACCTCAGCGGCTGTAGTTGTGAATGGACGGAAGGTCCTGTCCAACATTATCGCCACACAGGTGAAGCTTCATGCTGAGTACGGTGGTGTAGTGCCTGAAATTGCATCGCGCAAGCATGTTGAATCAGTCATTCCCGTTGTAGATAAAGCTTTGAAAGAAGCAAACGTAACCTTTGATACGATAGATGGCATCGCCGTCACCTATGGCCCCGGCCTGGTGGGTGCGCTTCTGGTAGGGCTGACTGCGGCAAAAGCACTGGCTTTTGCGCTGAACAAGCCGCTCATCGGGGTGAATCATATTGAAGGGCATATCTGCGCAAATTATATCGCGCATGCCGAGCTGGCACCTCCGTTCATTTGCCTTGTTGCTTCAGGCGGGCACAGCCATGTGGTTGCGATGGAGGACTGGCAGAAACCGGTCATCCTCGGCAGAACAAGGGACGACGCCGCAGGGGAGGCTTTCGATAAAATTGCGCGGGTTTTGGGGTTGGGTTATCCCGGCGGGCCTATGGTTGAGAAAAAGGCCGCTGCAGGAAACAGTGAAGCGTTTCAATTCCCCAGGGTCAGGTTCCACGATCAACCTTATGATTTCAGTTTTAGTGGGCTTAAAACTGCGGTGATCAATACAGTGCACCAATTTGAACAAAAGAAAGAAAGAGTTCCCGTAGAAGATGTCTGTGCTTCCTTTCAAAAGGCGGCGGTGGATGTTTTGGTGCAGCATACCATGGATGCGGCTGTAAAAACAGGCTTCCAAACCATATGTCTTGCGGGTGGTGTGGCTGCCAATACCTTCTTGCGCGCTGCTTTTGATAAAGCCTGCAAGGAAAAGGGCATCACTCTGCATTATCCGCCCTTGCAGCTTTGCACTGATAATGCGGCCATGATCGCTTCTTCAGGCTTTTTTGCATACCAGCAGCAGGAGTTTGCAGGATTAGATTTGAATGCGGTTCCAGGTCTGAAGCTTGGTGAAAAATGCAGATGAGACCCGAAAACGAATCTACCTTCAATATCAGGCTTCAGTTATTCTTTTGTGAATTTTGTGGAAAAGGCATAATCTACAGGAAATATTGCTGTTTTGCCTGTGGAAAACTCTGTGGATGATGTGGATGAAACGCGGGTTTCGATCTGACAAAATGACAGAAGGAATTCCATGGACTGCAAAAAATTTGTCGCAAAATGCGCCGAAAAGTCAAGATGGCAAATTGCCAGGTGAAATTTGTACTGATTTTTAGTGGTTTTGAGAGAAGTTTTCCACAGATACACAGCTTCATTGCAGAAATGCGATAGAGCACACACTCTTTAGTAAATGCCCCAAGTGCGTTTTTGAGCCTTTGGCAAAAAATACATTGGGGCTTCTTGTTTGAAATCGTTAAATTCAAGAGCTTTGAATAACGGTGAGTGCCGGAAACCGGCTTGGAATAGTGGTATGACGCGGATCAATATTGACTGGGTGCCGAGAACAGGCTTTGAACAGACGGTATGATGCAAATCAATATTGACTGGCATTATACATTTGATAATACTGCAGCACCCTTTTCACATAGCTTTCAGCCTGTGGCGGAACCCCGTCATACTTTATCACTGTGTTCGGCCCTTTGTTGTATGCAGCGAGGGCTTTTTCAACATTTCCGCCGAATTTGACGAGCTGATCCCGGTAATACTCAGTCCCTCCCCGAATGTTCTGTTCAATGTTGTATGCATCGGTCACCGAAAGCCACTCGGCAGTAGAGGGCATCAGCTGCATCAGCCCCATGGCGCCCGAGATGGACAGGGAGTAGGGCTGAAAAGAAGATTCCAGCTTGATAATGGATCGTATCATGTTTTCCTCAACCCCATATTCTTGTGAAGCACTTTTGATGGCAGCATTAATACGGGGCATGAGGGTGGAAATCTCATCTGCGGAAAGGCGTGGAAAATCAGCTTCATTGCTTCCGGGTGAAGACGGTTTTAAGTTTTTTTTCGCTTCGGTTTTGATGGATGTGTCGAGGGAAAGCGTTCGGTTTGCTGTTTCTTCAGCTTGTGCCAGTGCGCTGCTGAAGGAAGCCTCCTGCTCAGTGCTGCGAATTTGCAGAGGGACTCTCGATTGAATTTCTGCTAATTTGGCTTGAAAAATTTCAGTAATTCGCGTTTTCAGCTTTCAACCCTCCTGAAGGTGAAATTGTTCTTAGGATTCCTTACTTATATGACCTGGTTCGTTCATACTTCACATACTTCTGATTTCAGTGTATTGGAATTCCATATCAATTCCTGATATTGCACATCCTTTGACTTTATTTTCTCATTTAGTATATCGGATTTCTGTACAAGAAGCAAAAGCAATCCAAAAGTTTCGCCAGGGGAATTCCGCCATAACTCGAAAGACAATGTGAAGCATTACTGTCACGGAAAGTTAATTGCATTATGTTAATATGGTAAAGGCGAGATGAGCAAAAATCGGTGTATAGTATGACAAAAATGGTTAATACTTTATAAAACCTTATTATGTTAATCTAAATCACACTTTACTTGAGTTTTGCACAGATGATTGGTCGTTTTGTACTAAACTCGAAACTTTGCTCATTTGGTTAAGCGAAAAGTTATGGATCAAAAAGTTCCGAGACTATTCATTGACACTATAATAAACAATCATTAAAATAGATGTAACAAGCACAGGGGCTTTAACCGGAAGAACTTTTCAGGGTTCATTCTGTCCGCTGTGTGGCCTTCCAATTTTGAAAGCTGTTTTACAACGGTTCAGAGGTGAATTTATGAACATGGAAAATGATAAAAACCTGAATTCCGAAGAACTAAGGCCTGTTTTTCCGAAAAGAGCGGTTGTGACCGCCGGAATGCCCTATGGCAACAAGGAACTTCATTTTGGCCATATCGGGGGCGTTTTTGTGCACGCCGACATTTTTGCCCGCTTTTTGCGTGATCGCATCGGCAAAGAAAATGTTTTGTTTGTTTCGGGGACAGACTGCTACGGATCTCCCATTGTAGCAAATTACATGCAGCTGGTGCGTGATGGCCAGTTTTCAGGCACCATCGAGGAATTTGTGGAGAAAAACCACCAAAGGCAAAAAGAGGTTCTGGATGCCTACCAGATTGCCATAGATTTGTTTGCTGCCTCGGGTCTGGGGCGGGCTGCTGAAATTCATCGACAGGTTTCCGATGAGGTGATCCGAAAGCTGTATGAAAACGGTCATCTGATCAAAATGACCACATCACAGTTTTACGACAGCGAGCATGAAGTGTTCCTGAACGGCCGGCAGGTGGTTGGGCAATGCCCCATTGAAGGCTGTACCTCTGACAAGGGCTATGCCGATGAATGCGCGCTGGGGCATCAGTATCAACCTGTAGAGCTTGTAAACCCCCGCAGCATCCTGTCTGGCAACAAGCCTGAAATGCGCGATGTGGTGAATTGGTATGTCGATCTGGAAAAGTTTCATCCATTGTTGAAGGAATGGGTGGCATCGGTAAAGGAACAGCCCAATTCCAGAGAGTTTGCCGTAAAAAGCATCGAGGAGTTTTTAGAGCCTCCGGTAATCTATATCAAACAGGATTTTATTGATCAGGTAAAATCCTTTGAAGATCAGTTACCACCCCATACCCTTACAGATGAAAAGAAATCATCTGAAACGATGACCTTTCATAGTCTCGAAGAACGGGAAAAGGCCTGCAGCCTTCTATCAGAGAACGGCATTCGATTCCGCACCGGTAAGACCCTTGTACCTTTCCGGCTTACCGGAAACATTGAATGGGGAGTGCCTGCACCTGCCATTGAAGGTGCAGAAGGCTTAACCATCTGGGTATGGCCCGAGTCTTTGTGGGCACCCATTTCCTTTACCAAAACAGCGTTGGAAATGAAGAATGGAGATGACTGGAGAAATTGGTGGTGTTCGTCAGACGCAAAGGTTTATCAGTTTATCGGCCAGGACAATGTATATTTTTACGGGCCGGCGGAAATGGCCATGTTTATGGGCCTGCAGGGCGAGAATCCCTCTTTCCCGCCATCAGATGGGCAACTACAGGTTCCTGACCTGATCGTGAACAACCATATCCTTTTCCTGAATAAAAAGGCCAGTTCCAGTGGCAATATCAAGCCACCCATGGCAGGCGATTTGCTGGATTATTACATGCCCGAGCAGCTGCGCGCGCATTTCCTCGGTCTTGGCCTGGGCATCCGCAGTGTCAGCTTCCAGCCGAAGCCGTTAAACCCAAAAGCAAACGAAACCGACAGTGACCCTGTGCTGAAGGAAGGTAACCTTTTAACGAATGTGTTCAACCGGGCGGTGCGCTCCTGCTTCTATACCTCTCAAAAGTATTATGACAGCGAGATCCCATATGGTCAGGTTTCCGAAGAAATCCTTCAGGAATCCCGCAAAATTGTTTTGGAGGTAGAAAGACTGATTTACCGGTATGAGTTCCATCTGGTGATGAATGCCATGGACATTTATATCCGCAATTTGAATAAATACTGGGTGAAGAACATTCGCCAGGCTGAAGAAGAAAACAACGATGAGCTGCGCCGCCAGGTTTTGGTCGACTGCTTCCACATGGTTCGCACAGCTGCGGTGCTGATGCATCCCATTGCGCCTGAAGGAACTGAAATGATTCGTGATTTCATGAACATGGACGAAAGCTTCTGGAGCTGGGATAAGATCTTCGAGCCGGTCTATGCCTTTATGCAGCCCGGCCACAAGCTGAAGTTCCTGGAAGCCAGGGTCGACTTCTTCAAAAAGCACCCCAGCCAGTTCTGAACAACAAAAGGTTTCCTGCACAAACAGGAAACCTTTTTTGTAGTTCGTCCAGCATGGGTGGAACCTAATGGGTGAAAGTCCGTTATGGAGGCTGACGGTTGCAAAATATTAGCAAACACAAGGGTGGACGCGGATATTTCTATTGCTGCCGAAGCTGGAAAATGGCTCTGAACAGAGGGGTCCCGGGTATTCCATTCGAGAGAAATATTTAAAATGATGTATTGAAAATAGAAACAATGTCAATACTGAATTCATGACGAACATTCGTTAACAACGGCGAATTTGACAGTGAAAGCGGTCAAAATGTTGGGGCGGAAAGCCTGAATGCGGAGAGGTGATTTCAGTGAAAATGGTATTGACATTGGAAAAGATAAAAGGAATGAATCAGGTAAACAAATGGATTCTGGCTATCCTCTATTCTTTGATTTTCATTTTTTTGTTATTCTGTTTTTATTCGGAAAAGGTGAACCAGGATCTTTCGGACAGCATGATCCGCCTTCATATTGTGGCCAACAGTGACAGTGATGCCGATCAGACCTTAAAACTTCGTGTGCGTGATGAAGTCATCACCTACATGACCGAGCGCATGGACAGCCTTCAGACGAAGGAAACTGCCGGAGCTTATGTGAAGGATCATATTGGTGAACTCGAAACAGTTGCAAACGCCGTGATTGCCAAAGAAGGCTTCAGTGATTTGGCCAGAGTATCTTTTGGAAAATATCCATTCCCCACAAAGCAGTACGAAAATGTGATTCTTCCTGCGGGGTTTTACGATGCATTGAAGGTTGAAATAGGCCAGGCGGAAGGGCAGAACTGGTGGTGCGTGATGTTTCCGCCGCTGTGCTTCGTGGATGATACAAAGGGGGAAATGGAAGAGGATTATATGGATGTGCTGAAACAGGAGCTATCATCGCAGGAATTGGACCTCGTTTTGGCATCGGACGCTGAGACTGAAATTCCTGTAGAAATTAAGTTCAAGATTGTGGAGATTTTTCAGGAATCAAAAATAAAGCTGGCCGGGCTTTTCCGGGGGATTATCCGCTTCGATTAAGATTGGTAAAACAAAGCCGGGGCTACGAAAAAACGTACCCCGGCTTTTTAGTGTGCCTGAACAGCTTTTTTAACATGGAATCAATACTTGCATCGATACACGATTTATATTATACTCTTAATGATAAAAAGTTATTACCAGATAATAATCTCTGCTAATGAACATAGTTAATAAAAAGGGGTGCTGGATATGAATTACTTCCTGACGGAAGAACAGCAAATGATAAAAGAACTGGCCGCAAGAATAGCCGATGAAAAGATTGCTCCAGTCGCGATAGAGTATGATCGGGAAGGGAAATTTCCCCATGACATCATGAAGCATATCGCCCAGTCCGACCTGTGCGGTGTTTACATTGAGGAAAAGTATGGAGGCCTCGGGGGCGGCGTGTTCGAAATGTCCCTCGTGGTTGAGGAATTAAGCCGGGCCTGCGGCGGTATTGCGCTGGCTTTTGCAGGCACGGGGCTGGGAACCTTTCCAATCATTCTGTTCGGAAACGAAGAGCAAAAGGAAAAATATCTTCCCGATATCGCAAGCGGAACTAAAATGGCTGCGTTTGGGCTTACCGAGGCCGACGCCGGCAGCGACGCGGCAGGCATTCGCACAACCGCTGTGCTCGATGGCGACAGTTATGTTTTAAATGGCACAAAGCAGTGGATCACAAACGGCGGTGAAGCCGATATCTACACCGTTATTGCCTGCACCAACCGATCGAAGGGGGCCAGAGGCTTCTCGGCTTTTATCGTGGAAAAAGACACACCCGGGTTCTCTTTTGGTAAGAAGGAGGACAAGATGGGCATCCGCGCATCCTGTACCAGGGAATTGGTTTTTGAAGATTGCAGAATTCCTAAAGAAAATTTGCTGGCGCGTGAAGGGATGGGCTTTATTGTTGCCATGAAAACTTTAGACAGAACCCGCCCCGGTGTTGCAGCCCAGGCTTTGGGCATTGCCACCGGTGCGTTCAACGCCGCGCTGAAATACTCCCGTGAAAGGGTACAGTTCGGTCAGCCTGTCTCCTCGTTCCAGGCCATTCAGCACATGCTGGCCGACATGGCCATTCAAATCGAGGCAGCCAGATGCCTGGTGTACCAAACCTGCAAGCATGTGGACAGCGGTGCGAAGGACATTTCGAAGGAATCGGCGATGGCCAAGGTCATGGCTTCCGATACAGCCATGAAGGTAACCATTGATGCAGTCCAGGTGATGGGCGGCTATGGCTATATGAAGGAATATCCTGTTGAAAAGATGATGCGCGATGCAAAGATCACCCAGATCTATGAAGGTACCAATCAGATTCAAAGAAACGTCATCGCCCTCGAGCTGATCAAACAAGCATCCCAATCAAAGTAATACCAGGAGGAACGAGGCTTTGAATATTATCGTATGCGTGAAACAGGTTCCCGGAACCAATGAAGTAAAAATCAACAAGGAAACCAATACCATCATCCGTGAGGGTGTAGAGGCCATTATCAACCCTTTCGATGAATATGCCATAGAAGAAGCCATTCGGATTAAGGAAAAGATGGGCGGCGATGTAACCGTTATCAGTATGGGAATTCCCAAGGTTGCCGACCTGCTGCGGGAAACTGTGGCGGTGGGTGTGGACAATGCCGTTTTATTAAGTGACAGGGCTTTTGCCGGCGCAGACAGCCTCGCCACAGCCTACGCGCTGTCCATGGGCATTCGAAAAATCGGAGCGTACGATGTGATCATCTGCGGAAAGCAGGCAACCGATGGGGACACAGCCCAGGTTGGGCCCAGCCTTGCAGAAAAGCTTGGAATTTCGCATACCACCTATGTGCGCAAAATTGAGGAAATCACACCCAATACCATCCGATGTCAGCGCATGACCGACGATGGATATGAAGTGATAGAAATGCCTCTTCCGGCTGTGATTACCGTTGTAAAGGAAATTAACGAACCCAGGCTGCCCTCCATCAAGGGAAAACTGAAAGCCAAGAAAACAGAAGTGACAGTTTATACCGCCGACGATATCGACGCTGACAAAAACCTTTGCGGCTTGAAAGGTTCTCCCACCCAGGTGGTGAAGACCTTTGTACCCGTCCATGAAATCAAAGCCGAGATGCTCGGCGGCACTTCGAAGGAACAGGCGCAAAAGCTTGCGGATAAGTTACTGAACACTCAGTTTATGTCCTGTAAATAGCTTGGCTTGAAAGAGAGGTTTAACACCATGTCACAAATAAATATATTGATTGATAAATGCGTTGGATGCAAGCTGTGCATCAGTGCCTGTCCCTTCAATGCGATAAAGGTGACCGATCGGAAGGCAGCCATACAGGAGAACTGTACCTTATGCGGAGCCTGCGTTTCTTCCTGTAAGTTTGAAGCAATAGACTTTCAAAAGGATGAATCCAAAGGGGTTTCCGAACTGACTTCCTATAAAGGCGTCTGGGTTTTTGGCGAACAAAAGAACAATATGGTTACACAGGTTGTGACCGAGCTGCTCGGTGAAGGCCGTAAGCTTGCCGATGCGCTTTCGGTGCCCCTTTCGGTTGTTCTGATCGGACAGGATGTGGCGGGACAAGCCCAAACCCTGGTTTCCTGCGGCGCCGACCAGGTGTATCTTGTCGAGCATGAATCCCTGAAAAATTATAATGACGAATCTTATAGCGATATTTTTACACAGCTGGTGACAAGGTATAAGCCGGAAATCATTCTGATGGGGGCCACTACCTATGGGCGCTCTCTGGCTCCGAGGGTTGCATCCCGTCTGAATACCGGCCTCACCGCCGATTGCACAGGCCTTGAGATCGACCCCGAAACCCGCAACCTGCTGCAAACACGCCCGGCCTTTGGCGGGAACCTGATGGCCACGATCATTTGCCCGAACCACCGCCCGCAGATGTCAACGGTCAGACCAAAGGTGATGAAGCCCATGGAACCCGATGCATCCAGAACCGGCAGTGTGATTCGTCCGGAAGTAACCATTCCGGTCGACTTAAAGGTAAAAGTACTGGATGTGGTTCAAACCCTTTGCGAAAAGGTGAACCTGACCGAAGCCGACATTATTGTTTCTGGTGGCAGAGGTATGGGCGATCCGAAGAACTTTGCCCTGATCGAGCAGCTGGCCGATGTTCTTGGCGGCGCCGTGGGGGCTTCCCGTGCAACGGTGGATGCGGGCTGGATCGACTACAGCCATCAGGTAGGGCAGACGGGTAAAACCGTAGGACCCAAGGTATATTTTGCCTGCGGTATTTCGGGGGCTATTCAGCATCTGGCGGGAATGTCCTCGTCCGATGTGATCATCGCGATCAATAAAAACCCCGATGCACCCATTTTCAAGGTAGCCACCTTTGGTATTGTCGGAAACACACTTGAGGTGCTGCCTGAATTAATAAGGGAGTTCAAGGCGAGGCTGGGTTAAACAAAAATGTAAGTTTTCACTTTGATATCAAGCTGATTACTCCTGATAAACATACAGAATAACATTCCAGCTCATCACTTCCGGGACGCGAAAAACACTTGCGTTCCATTTCTTTTTAAACCGGGACTTGACGGGGGAAGTGAAAAATGGATATGATAGGTTGTGGATGGAAATAACAGGCGAATTCGCTGAAAAACGCATAAATAACTCAACTTTCCCATGGTTCTTTAAGCATTTGCCTGCACAGCAGGTTACCGACTGCAGTAAGATATCATATCGCGGAAAGTCGGTACTGGCAGCTCAAAATACTACTCACCGGTTGAGGTGGGAAAGCTGAGAAAATGAGGTTTAAAAGGCGATTTCACAGAAAAATGTACAAGTGATGGTACCGGGAGGTTTGATTTGGAAAGTATCAAAATCCTGTATGAAGACAATCATCTGCTGGGGGTGGAAAAGCCTCAAAACCTTCCGGTTCAGGGGGATATCAGCGGCGACGCGGATCTTCTTTCCCTGCTGAAGCAATACCTTCGTGAAAAGTACAATAAAAAGGGAGAAGCTTTCCTTGGATTGGTTCATCGCCTGGACAGGCCTGTGGGTGGTGCGATGATTTTTGCAAAAACCTCCAAGGCGGCCTCAAGGCTTTCTGAACAAATCCGCACCCGTCAGGTGAAAAAGGTCTATCTTGCTGTGGTTGAAGGTTCATTCCAGGCCAGTTCAGGGACATACCGGCATTATCTTGTAAAAAATCGTGAAACCAACATGGTTCATGTTGCTGCCGAGGGTACCGCAGGCAGCCAGGAGGCCATTTTGCATTATCAAGTGCTTGCAGAGGTTGAGGAAAAGTCCCTGGTAAGAATTGAACTGGAAACAGGCAGGCCTCATCAAATCCGTGTTCAGCTTTCCCATATCGGCCATCCTCTAATCGGGGATGAAAAGTACGGGAAAACAAGTGGGAAAAGCCCAACAAAGCATTTAGCACTATGGTCGTCACAGATCGCCTTTAAGCACCCCGTTAAAGACGAAATCATCCGCATCAGCAGCCAACCCCCGCAAGGGCATCCGTGGAATTTGTTCTTGGAATCGATTGATCAATTTGTAAAGGAAGAGAGAATATGAACAGGAAGCCACGCGAGAACCGTCGTGAGGATGAAGAACGGTACGAAGAACATCGGGAATCTGAAAAACTGTATGAAAACCATTTGGAAGATGAAAAATCACATAAAAACCCATCTATAAGCGAAAGCCTGCGTGTAAAGGAAAACCCTCGTATAGAGGAAGGCCCACATGTAAAAGAAAGCCCTCACATAAAGGAAAACCCCCATGAGAATCACCGGGAAAGAGTGAAGCAGCGCTTTGTCGAGGAAGGGATGAACGCTTTTGAAGACCATCAGGTGCTTGAGTTGCTGTTGTTTTATACCATACCCAGAAAAGACACCAATGAGATGGCTCACAACCTTCTAAAAAGGTTTGGTACGCTGGAGAGCCTGTTTGACGCAAGCCCCGAGGAAATTCAGAAAAAGGGAGAGGTATCCAGGAACACAGCCGTGTTTTTGTCCATGGTTCCCCAGCTGGCCAGAAGGTACATGATCATGAAGCAGGGCAAAAAACCCGTGCTTGACAGCTCGGCGAAGGCAGGTCAGTTCATCACCTCGCTTTTTATTGGAAAGAATTATGAAGCATTCTATGTTTGTTGTTTAAACTCGCAGAACCAACTGAACTATGCCGCGTTGGTTCATGAAGGAACCATCAACGAAGCACCGGTATATCCGCGTTTAATCGTTGAAACAGCTTTACGGTACCAGGCCAGCAGTATCATCCTGGCGCACAACCATCCCGGGGGAAGCCTGAAGCCTTCCGGAGCTGATATCGAGGTGACCCGAAAAATCTGCGATGCAATGAAAACCATCTCCATCCCCGTTGTGGATCATATGATAGCCGCCGGCAGTAATTATTTCAGTTTTGCCGAAAACAGCCTGCTGTAATTCGATTGCATACAGTCATTTCTGTTGCTATAATAGAGTTGATTTTGCTGCAGGAAAGTACTCTATTGCTCAAAAGTATATCATTATTGTGGAAAAGCACAGTTTTCTTGCACAAATCCCCTGGTTTCCATGTTTGAAAATATTTGTTGAAAAGCATTCTCTTGCTTTATTACATGAAAACAATTGCTTTTCATGAATTACAGCGAAACCGATTTGCATTATTTCCTTACGCCTATCCTTTACATCCTGAAAGGAGAGATTAGCTATTTTGAACACAAAATTAACCAAAATCGGAAAAGAAAGAAATCCGGCCTATGAATGCTGGTTAAGCTACAGGCCGGTGGAAGCTCCCATTTCTGAATCATATAAGGCTTTGTGCCGGTTTGTTCATGTGTGCGGCAGTTCTCCCGTTCTTAACTCAGCGGCTTCTGAATTGGCTCTTGGGCTTGAATCCATATTGGGTATCTGTCCCGAAAAGGGGCAGCGGTTTGATGGCATAACTCTGACAACAGCAGAAAAAACCGATCTGCTCACCCCATCGGAAAAAGATCAAATCCTGCCCGAAGGGTATATGATCAAGCATCATCCTCAGGGTTTTGTTATCGCAGGAAAGGATGACAGGGGAATCCTCTACGGGGTGTTTGCTTTCCTGAGGCTGTTGCAGCTTAAAACCGCGCCCGAAGCAATGAACCGGGTGGAGAACCCCGCAAACATGCTTCGCATGGTGAACCACTGGGACAATATCGATGGCTCCGTAGAAAGGGGCTATGCCGGAAAATCAATTTACTTTAGAAATAATCAGTTCATCATGGATGTGAAAAGGCTGCGTGACTATTCAAGGCTGCTGGCTTCCGTGGGTATCAACGCGGTCGTGATCAATAATGTGAATGTTCATTATCAGGAGACCCTGCTGATCGATCGTTATTTACCTGATGTGGCAAAGGTTGCAGAAATTTTCCGGTCATATGGTATAACGCTTTACCTTTCCATCAACTACTCCAGCCCCATTCAGCTGGGTGGGCTGGATAATGCCGACCCGCTGGATCCCGCGGTACAAGCCTGGTGGTGTGAAAAAGCCCGGCAGATCTATCAACAGATCCCTGATTTGGGCGGTTTCCTGGTCAAGGCCGATTCTGAAAACAGACCGGGTCCGTTTACATACGGAAGGAACCACGCCGATGGTGCAAACATGCTGGCCAAAGCCCTTGAACCCTTTGGCGGTATTGTCATCTGGCGCTGCTTTGTTTACAACTGCAGGCAGGACTGGCGTGACAGGGTGACCGATCGCGCCAATGCGGCCTATGACAATTTTATGCCCCTGGACGGAAAGTTTATGGACAATGTGGTGCTGCAGATTAAGAACGGCCCCATGGATTTTCAGGTCCGTGAGCCTGTATCCCCGCTTTTCGGCGGCCTGCGCCACACCAACCAGGTGCTGGAGCTTCAGATCACACAGGAATATACAGGGCAGCAAAAGCATGTGTGCTATCTGATCCCCATGTGGAAGGAAGTATTGGATTTTGATACCCATGCCGACGGCAGCGGATCAACCGTGAAAAAAATTGTAGGCGGGAAGCTTTTCCCTCAGAAATATTGCGGCATTGCCGCTGTTTGCAACATCGGTGATGACATGAACTGGACGGGTCATATTCTGGCCCAGGCCAATTTGTATGGCTACGGAAGGCTTATCTGGGATATGAGCATCGACAGCACCGCACTCGCAGAGGAATGGATCAGACTCACCTTTGGCGAATCGCAGAAAGTAAAACAAATCATCACAGAGATCCTGATGAATTCCTGGCCGGCTTATGAAAACTACACCTCTCCGCTCGGAATCGGGTGGATGGTCAACCCGAACCATCATTACGGCCCCAGCGTGGACGGGTACGAATATTCCGCATGGGGAACCTATCACAGGGCAGATCGGTTTGGAATCGGAGTGGACAGAACCGTTCAGAACGGTACTGGAAATGCCGGCAGATATTATCCGGAAAATGCGCAGCGGTATAACAATATGGAAAACTGCCCGGAGGAGCTACTGCTGTTTTTCCACCACGTATCCTATGATTACCGGCTGAGATCCGGGAAAACACTGATCCAGCATATATATGACACACATTTCGAAGGTGCGCGGCAGGCCGAGCAGTTTAAAGCCCAATGGCTTGAATTGAAGGGCCTTATCGATGAGGAGCGGTTTGAGCATATACTGGCCAGGCTGGAAATCCAGGTGAAGGACGCAGCTGAGTGGCGGGATGTGGTGAACAGCTACTTCTTCCGGAAAACCGGAATTCCTGACGAAAAAGGCAGAAAGATATTTTAAAGAACGGTAGACAACTGGCGTGATAAACAGTATTTATCAAGGATAAATACAATAAACTGGAAAGCCGTAAACCGTAGAACCCGGATATTTCGGTGTTCTGCGGTTAAACGGCAAAACATATGGTTTACTGGCATAAGGCTGATTAACAAACAGACCGGAGGTTAAAGGATTTGAAATATTTAGTATGGATCATAAAAGGAATTGTCGTGGGCATTGCGACATTGGTTCCCGGGGTTAGCGGCGGAACCATGGCGATTATTCTTGGCGTGTATGATGATATCATTCATTCCATCAGTTCTTTTTTCAAGGACATGAAAAAGAATATCATTTTCCTGGGGACAGTCGGAATTGGAGCAATTATCGGGCTGTTTGCCTTAAGCAATCTGATGAAATTAGCATTGGAACATTTCGAGGTTCCCATGGTATATCTGTTTATTGGTGTGATCATTGGTGGAATACCGGTGTTGTATAAGAAAGCCTCGGCCGAGAAATTACGGGTGGTAGACTGGGTTTTCTTTGGCGTTGGCCTTGCCATCATTATTGTGATGTCCCTATTTGATGTGAGCATTGTAAACCTGGCCAATTCAACAGGTATTCTGCAATTTGTCTTCCTGTTTTTTGCCGGGATAATTATTGCTGTGGCGCTGATCCTTCCGGGGTTAAGCACCTCCTTCATGCTTCTGGCCATTGGCCTGTATGAGAAAACGAACAATGCCATTGCAACACTGGATCTGCGTTATCTGATCCCCGTCTGTTTAGGGATTCTTGCAGGGGTTCTTGCGACGACGAAGGTTTTGGAAAACTGCATGAAGAACCAACCCAGGCAGACCTATATGTTGATCCTTGGCTTTGTGGCCGGATCCATCGCAGACATTTTTTTGAAGACAGGACTTCCCAGCGGGTTGAACATTGTTTTGTCCATTGCCACATTTATTCTGGGCTTTGTGATTATGCGCATGCTCAGTGAGAAGTTCAGCGAATAGGGAGCGAAGAGAGTTCTATAACCAATTTTGAAATTACACAATTGCTTTTTCCGGAATGGAAAATGAAATTGTGTAATTTTTTTTATTTTTGTAAATAATTCATTTCTTTCGGAGACATACTATCTATTGCAAACTTGGATCCTGCAAGTATTCCACCAACAACAAGGCCTGAGCCGGTTTTGTGCTTTTGGTGCCGGTCGCAGGGTCCAAAACATGGTATGAGGAGGGAGACTATGAAGAAGAGAATTGTTGCAGTCATCCTGCTTACCTTCCTGTCTGTAACCGTGTTTGGCCTGTTGAGTCCGGCTGTTACCCGGACAAATGCGGAACAGACATGGGAAAGGGTGGATTTTATCAGCGGGATTGTCACTACGACAGAACTGAATATCCGCAAGGGGCCATCAACCAAACACATGATTGTAGGAACCCTGAAGAAAAACCAATGGGTGAATGTATTGGCTGAAATTGATGGCTGGTACGTAATATTTGACACGGGTACCGGGATTGTGGGGTGCGTCAGCGGGAAATATCTTTCACCCCCAAACAAGGTAAACACACCGGGGAACAGTACCCCGTCAACCCCGTCCGCACCCAAACCAACCGCGGCACCACAGCCTACTGCAGCACCACAGGCAGGTTTGTCACAGGATGAGCAGAAGCTTCTGAACCTGATCAATCAAGAGCGGGCAAAAGCCGGGCTTGCAGCCCTGAAAGCGGATGCAGCATTGATGGATGTAGCACGGTTGAAGGCGAAAGACATGGTGCAGAACAACTATTTCTCTCACCAGTCGCCAACATATGGGTCACCTTTTGATATGATGCGGCAGTTTGGTATAAGTTTTAAAACAGCAGGAGAGAATATTGCAGGGAACAGTACGGAGGAAGGCGCAACAAAAGCGTGGATGAATTCCGAGGGGCACAGGAAGAATATCCTGAATGGTAACTTCAACTATACCGGAATCGGAATTTACCAAAGTCCGAAGTACGGGAAAATTCTCGTCCAGATGTTCATTGGGCGATAATGAAAAAAGGTTTAACATGATGGAGGTGTTCAAGAAATGAACAAAAACAACAACAACCAAAGAAAAGACAACAATCAGGAAAACAAGAAAAGGAACAGCTTTAACAACGATCAGCTTGGTGAAAACATGACCGAATTCTCCGAGGATGTCAACCCGAATAATGTCCAACGCAGGAGAGAGAACGACAGAAAAAACAACAACAATAACAACAACAACAACAAATGATATGACTCCGCCGTATAGAGCGGATCATCAGCCTTCCTGCAGCCATATCATCATGTTTGCATTAAGGCACACCAGCAAAGAAGAGCCATTTGGGCTCTTTTTTGCTTGCTTACGGGTCGCTCATCGCTGAATTTTCCTTCGCAAAATCCTTGGCATCAGACTTTTCATGACGTCCTTTCGTTGGTATAATAGTATTATTACGCGAAAAGGAGGGCTTGGCTTGAGAAAAAGAACAGTTGCCCTTGTTATGATAGCCATCAATGCCATATTGGCCATGATTCCTCAATCCCGTGCAGAAGATTCCGGCGGTATTCTGAACCGTCAGGCTGCAATAGCCCAGGTACAGCAGCATTCCACCGACTTGTGGAATCTTCGGGAAAATCTTCGTTTTACGAACAAGGCTTGGAAGGATCAATTGATTAATGCTAATAATATTGATACGGAGAAGATGAAATTCCACAACCCATACACCGATGAAGAAGATACTTACTATTATGATTTTCCAGTCCAGATACAGCTGCGTCTAGCCAAGGAGTATTACCCTGAAATGATGCATTTTGAAGCGGAAAAACTGGAAAAAACAATTGTTGTTGTGGAAAATCAATTGGCAAATGTGACCGACAATCTGTATTCAGGCTTGTATGGTACATATCGGAACAAGCTCTTGTCCCAAAAATCACTGGAGCAGGCGCAAAAAGTGCTGGCGCGGGAAGAGACCCGATATAATAATGGGTTGATCACTGCCCTTGATCTGGAGGGTGCCAGGCTGGAGGTTGAAACGTATGAGCAAGCCATTGTTAAGGCTGACAGAGACTTTGAGAACATGCATCGGCAATTCAACCAAATGGCCGGACTAAAGATGGATTTCCGGTACGATATGATAGGAACACCCTTTGTTACCACGAACCGGGTCACTATTTCGGAGGATCAGGCGGTTGATGATGCATTAACAAACAGAAAGGAAATCTGGGAAATCAACCGTCAAATACAGTTGGTGAACATGAGGCTTGAGATCTACCAGCATAAAAATGTCCACTTGACGGATCCGCAAACCAAGGAAGACTATGCCGATGCTTTGACAGAGCTTGAGGATCTGGAACTGCAGTTGTCCGAGCAAAAACGAGCCATAGAAAAGGAAATCAGGAATGCCTATCAGGATTTACAGATCTGTTATCTCGATCTGGAGATCACAAGGTTTGAGTTGCTCAAGCAGAAAAACCAGCTGGAAACCGTGGAGAATCAATATAAAGCAGGCCTGATTCCCATTGTCTATGTGGAGCAGCTTCAAAACGCCATTAACCAGCTTGAAACCGCTGAGAACATGAATCTTATCACCACGCTGATAAAGAAGGATCAATTCAGCCGTGCAATTTCCATTGGCCCAGGCTATTAGGCCAGAGAGGAGTAACGATATGAAACGAGTTCTATTTTTTGTACTGCTGCTTGTCTTCTCTTGCAGTGTACTGGTTTTTGCAGAGGAAAACATAACCAGGTTCACATATCAATCGGCACTGGAGACTGCCGTGAAAAATTCCATTCAACCCTCACTGGATGATACCAATATTCGGTCCAAGGAAAGTGCTTTGGAAAAAGCAAAGGAAGAAGCTATAAAAGGCTTTATCGGGGGGACGCTGCAAGAGATTGTGGAAGTAAATATTAAACGAGAGGTAACGCCGCTTGAAGCCGAAACCGCCATTGAGGTGGCCAAACGGCAGAAAGCAGACAATGAGCGGGCGATCAAGGCTGAGGTTTATCAGGAAATGATGCGAGTGCTGCTGGCCCAGGATAGTGTCGCGCTGAAAGAGCAGAAGCTTGAACTGACCGGAGAGAAGCTGAGAATTGATAGAATTCAGTTTCAGGAAGGCCTGATCGCCGAAGCGGATATTATCAATGAAGATTTAGCCCTGTCTGTGGATAAGCTCGATTTGGTAAAGGCGCAGACGCAGCTGAAATCCAATATTCTGGACATCAAACAAAGGCTTCATGTGGATTTGGACGATGACAATCAAATCGCTTTTGATTATAATCTTGATAAGGTAGGTACCCATTATGTGCTGGGCTTTTTTAACCTGAATAAAGCCATCGATAAGGCTATTGATGCCGATACCAACATTTACAACAAAGAAAAAGCACATGAGTACGCACAGATGAAACTGGCTCTTACCGCCGAAAAGCTTAAGCCGGGCAACGACTTTTATGACAGAAAGGTTTACGAGGTTGAAGCGGCACAAAAAGCACTGTATGACGCAAAAACCAACCTGGAGGTTTCCATCCGGAATGCTCACAATGACCTGCTGACGGCACTGGATGCGCTGGAATTGGCCAACAAGAAGCTGGATCTGGAAAACAGCAGGCTAAGCACACTGAAGACGAAATTGAATGCGGGTGTCATCAGCCGCAGAGATATGATCGACACCGAAATCAATGTGGTCAGCAGAAAGCAGGAAGTGCTTCAGGCCATATGTGATTTTAACGTGAAAAATGATATTCTGAGAAATCTTCTCGGCGATTAAATGAACACCCGAAAAACATACAAACGGTGGGCTTTCATAAAAGAATAATCGTTTCAGTTAAAGACATACTATATATGTTGAGTCATCAGCATATATAGTTTTTTTTTTCTGTTATACGCAGGGAAGAAAATGAAAGGAGGGCTTTTATGTCTGTAACCGTAGTAGGTGTATTCGACAGAATGGATTTTGCGGAAAAAGCGGCCAGGGAGATTAAGGAACGAGGTCTTCGGACAGATGATATTTCCATACTGGCTAAAAATGGAGATCAGACCGAATCAAGAGATGCAACGGGAATGGTGAATGATAATATTTCCAATGGCGCTGTTACCGGAGGGATTATCGGCGGGCTTGCCGGCCTGTTAATCGGTGCCGGCCTGGTAGCGATCCCAGGCCTCGGTATTATCGCTGCGGCGGGGCCAATCACAGGGCTAATCGGCGGAGCGGCAACCGGCGGTATCATTGGCGGGCTTGTGGATTTGGGCATACCGGAGGAAGAAAGCAAAAGGTATGAATCTGATGTCAAGAGCGGTAAGGTTGTGTTTACAATGAAAACAGAGGAAGACAAGGTGGATGACATCACAAACATCCTCCAGACCAACGGAGCGGAAAGAGTGAATACGCACTAGCGGACCTTTCGGAAAGCATGTTCATCGGATTCGCCTGATACAGTCGGATACATGCTTTTCACGATTGAACCGACCTTCCAAGCCGGCTTCATGGTTCATGAACGGTTATGCGGGCCTGGCAGCCAGCTTGGAGGGTTCTGCTTTATCACTGCGCGAACATGGTTATCTGGGTTACGATTACTTCCACAGTTACTTTATTGGATAAAGAGTTAGCAAATAAAAACAATAATAATGAAAATGTACTTAATTACCTGCAATGCCGACATAATCGAATGTCGTTCTATTAACATTCCTGTAATATGTGAAAAACTTATCCACAGGCAAAAACCGAATAATAGCCGGTTATGCACAACTTTATCCACATTATCCCCAGGCTGAAAACCCTTGATTCTTCGTCGTGTGTGCTTATTGTGGATGGGAAATGTGAATAATTCACCCGATTTTTTATCTTGCCGCAACACCTGTGAAACCGGAAAGCCAGATCTGTGTTTATTTTTATTAATTTGGGGTAAAAATGTGGTAAAATAGAATCAGGGAAACAGAGCCATGTTCGATGAGGGTTTTCCTGAAACCGGGGTTCCTTTAGCGGCATGGGGTTGTGAAAAACTGAAAGGGGATGTTAAGATGAAGTACATCGTCAATGGAAAGAACACAGAGGTTTCTGAAGCTTTAAGGCAACAAGCCATCAAAAAGCTGACCAAGATTGAAAAATTTTTTAAACCAGAAACTGAATGTCATTTAACCTTTACAGTTGAAAACTATCGTCACATTCTGGAAGTTACCATCGTGTCCAAGGGAATGTTCATTCGAGCAGAAGAAACTACAGACGATATGTATGCTTCGGTTGATGCTGTAATAGACAAGCTGGAACGTCAAATCAGAAAAAACAAAACAAAACTGGGCAAGAGAATCCATCAGGAAAGTGTTGTGCCCGATAACTTCCTGATAGAGGAGCCCATCGAAGAAGAGAAAAGTTATAAAATCATGAAAAGCAAAAAGTTTGCGATAAAACCCATGGACGTTGAAGAGGCAATTTTACAAATGAACTTGCTGGGTCACAGCTTTTTTGTATTCTCCAACGCCGAAACCGAAGAAGTGAATGTTGTTTACAAGCGCAAGGACGGCCATTATGGATTGATTGAACCCGAGTTTTAACCTCTGTGCTTCCTATGTGTTTACTGCCACATACCTCCAGATTGAAATATGCGAGGAGCCGAAAAACGGCTCCTCTTTTTGGTGCGCCGGAAGGTTTTCCACTGGCAAATCATCACTTGGGAAATAATTATCCAAATAATTATATAAAAGATCATTTTCGAGTAGTAAAAAACTGATTCTGTGGTACAATAGAAGTAAGAGAGAAGTAAATTTCTCATTCAATACAGGGTTTGTGAATACGCTTGTTTTATTCTTCCTTGTACCAAAGGAGTTGAGCTCAATGAAGAACAAGAAAGTGAAGCTGACCGATAAAGATTTGCATATCATAGATAGTTATTCTAAAAAGAATCTGTCCGAGACCATGCCTCAGTTTGGAAATTTGTACGAAAAACAGACGAAACCTACACAGGAGATCACAAACCTCCAAAACCAAAATAAATTTTTTTTTGGTGATTAAAAACTTTGAAAGCGGGTATTAAACTGATATGGATTATTTTCATTTTTGTTCCTCCTTTTTATATATGTCACGCTTAATTTCATATGATCTTATAAGGGCACGCAATTGGAATCATTGATTTATTTCATAAAGGTGCCTTTTTTATTGGAGAGACCAGCGTTCAGGCAAAGCTGAAGGATACGGGAAACCGTTGTAATAAATAACAGAAAGGGGTAATCGATATGCTTTTACGTAATTGTGCAGGAGGGGTTGTTTTCTCCGGCAGTAAAGTGTTTCTTTTGCAGAACGAAAAAGGGGAATGGGTTTTCCCAAAAGGGGTGATTAAAAATGGTGATTTGCAAAGCGAAGTAGCGCTTAAAAGGGTAAAGCAGGAAGGTGGAATTGACGCAACAATTATTTCAGCGGCAGGCAGAACAAATTATGAATTCTTTTCCGTAACCAGGCAACAGCCCGTTTGTAACCGGATCACCTGGTTCATCATGATGGCTCCCGACGAAAGCTTCTGTATAGGTGAGCCGGCAAAATTTCTTCATGCAGGGTTCTTTTCAATTGAGGAAGCTATGGAAAAAATAACCTATAGCCAGGATCGTTCTTTATTGCATGTATCTTTCATGAAATACAAGGAGTTAATTTCAATAGCCAGTTGAAACAATTATCACGAATATCGCGGGGGAACTGATACACAGCCCCGATAAAATGAAACATAAAGGAATCGACACCCATAACAGGCCTTAGAAAGGCTCCTGTTTACATGATATGCCATAACGGTCTGAAAGCCGAATGTTACTGTTCACTGGTAAGCCGGCACAGCCGGCTGAACGAGGTGAAGGATCTCTCATTACTCCTGAAAAACTCCTTCGCTGCGCTCAGTATAAAACATGTACCTGTGCAGCAGTTTATGAACTTATTAAGCGGGGGGTGTGAACAGTAACAGCCGAACTGGTTTGCGGTGGCGAATAAGACCAGGAATATTGTCATGCATAGATGTTTTTGATAAAATAAATGATGGCTTTACGCCATCATTTATTTTGTATATGGGGTCACTTGCGGGGAAGGTATACCCGCACTACTGGTTTTTCCAGAGATACCTCCCTTATTGACAGGTCGATCGTGTTTGAATATTACATTTGATTAAGCGCATCATTTACCTTACCGTGGGGGTTGAAAGGAGCTGGGGAATGCAAACCTGTTATCGTACAGTCCTGAAAACAGGCTTTGGTGAATATGAGGAAAAGCGTTCCCGTTTTCTGGCCTGGGTTTATCCGGTCAACAGCGAAGAAGAGGTGCAAGGCCATCTTTCAGAGCTGAAAAAGAAATATTGGGACGCCAGGCATCATTGTTATGCCTATATCATTGAAGCCGAAACCACAGCGCAAAGGTTTTCAGATGACGGTGAACCTTCCGGGACAGCGGGGTTACCGATTTTGGAAGCCATCCGAAAAAGGGAGCTGATCAATGCGCTCGTAGTGGTGGTGCGTTTCTTCGGCGGGATCCTGCTTGGAGCCTCCGGCCTCGTACGCGCATATGGAAAGGCTGCCACGGCAGGCCTTGAGGATGCAGGTGTCCTGTTCAGAAAGCAATGTATAAAAACAACGGTTCAACTGGATTACGCCATGTACGGAAAAGTTCAGAATGTATTGGCTGCAAACGGAACTGCCATAGCCGGCACGAATTTTTCAGAAATTGTAGAGCTGCAGCTTTTCATCGAACCGGAAAAGATGGAGCATTTTGAAAAGGAAATCGCGGAAATTACAGCAGGCCAGGCAAAAATCACGATTTTTGATAAGGTGTATGTAGACTTTAATGAAAAGGGAAATTATCTGAGTTGAAATTTATTCGGGTTAATGAGAAAATAGGTATTGGATTGAAAATGAAATTGAGGTGGGAAATATGTCCGGTCATTCAAAATGGGCAAATATCAAACACAAGAAGGGAAAAGCCGATGCCGAAAGGGGAAAGGTATTTACAAAGCTGGGAAGGGAAATTGCCATCGCAGTGCGCTCCGGCGGGCCCGACCCGAATGCAAACACGCGGCTGAAGGATATTATTGCCAAGGCGAGAGCAAACAATGTCCCCAATGACAATATTGCCAGAAGCATTAAAAAGGCTGCCGGGGAAACAGGCAACGACAATTATGAAGAAATCCTGTATGAAGGCTACGGGCCCGGTGGTGTCGCGGTGATCGTTGAAACCCTTACCGACAACAGGAACCGCACGGCGGGCGATGTCCGGCACGTCTTCGACAAGTACGGAGGCAACCTGGGCACCAATGGCTGTGTATCTTTTATGTTTGATAAAAGAGGGCAGTTCATCATAGAAAAAACAAAGGATTTTGACGAAGATGCTATATTGATGGCGGCGCTGGAGGCCGGCGCACTGGATGTAATCGAGGAAGAGGAATACTGTGAGATAATCACCGATCCCGACGATTTTTCAAAAGTGCTTGAGGCATTAGAGACACAGGGCTACCATTTTGAAACGGCCGAGGTAGCCATGCTTCCCCAGACCACAACCGAGCTGAAGGATCCGGAATTGGCAGAAAACATGGAGAAGCTGATTGATAAGCTTGAAGATTTAGATGACGTGCAAAACATTTATCACAACTGGAGCCAGGATTAATCGATCCCACAGCAGCACCCGCAATGATGCCGGGATAACTGAGTAGGGGAATAGAACGGGAGATTGGGAGCATGGAGAAACAACCAATGGATCTAAAGCAAATCAAGGAAATTATTCCGCACCGGTATCCTTTTCTGTTGATCGACAAGGTTCTGGAAGTGGAGCTGGGGCCCGTTATCCGGGCGGTGGCGATCAAAAATGTGACGGTGAATGAACCCTTCTTTCAGGGCCATTTCCCCGATTACCCCGTGATGCCCGGTGTATTGGTGGTAGAAGCCCTGGCTCAGACAGCCTGCGTTGCCGGGATGATGCTCAAAGAAAACAAAGGGAAGGTTCCGCTGTTCACAGGCATTGATGATCTGAAGATCAGAAGGCAGGTTGTTCCCGGGGATACATTAAAGCTGGAGGCTGAGTTTACCGCATACCGACACGGTGTCGGCAAGGTTAAGGTACGGGCTTCTGTAGAGGATCAAACGGCTGTCGAGGGGATTATCAGGTTTGCAATCATGGATCCTAAAGGGAAAGTGTGATCATGCGTATTTTTGCTATATCCGATTTACACCTTGCCCTGGCCGAGGACAAACCGATGGAAGTCTTTGGTACGGGGTGGGAGGATTATATGCGCCGCATCCGGGAAAACTGGCTGCAAACTGTTTCTTCTGACGATCTGGTGCTGCTGCCCGGAGACATATCCTGGGTGACCTATCTGAATGACGCAGGCCCTGATTTTCAGTATATTGAAACGCTTCCGGGACGGAAGATCATCACGAAGGGAAACCATGATTACTGGTGGACCACCAAAAACAAGCTGAATGAATATCTTGAGCGGGAGAACCTGAAAAGCATTTCCTTTCTCCAGAATAATGCCTGCTTTTTCGGCAATGTGGTCATCACAGGCTCACGGGGCTGGAAAAGTCCACAGGAGGAAGGCTTTACGTCCGAGGATGAAAAGATTTATACCAGAGAACTGGAAAGGCTGAAGCTGTCGCTTCAGGAAACTGAGGGCTTTAACGGAACAGTCATCACCATGCTGCATTATCCCCCTTTCGGTTCCAGGGGTAAGCCCACAGGCTTTGTCGACCTTCTGAATCAATTTCACGTTGACATTTGCATATACGGTCATCTGCACGGAAAGAAGTGTCAGAATGCCGTTGAGGGAGTTACAGACGGTATTCGCTATCATTTGGTCTCGGCCGATCATCTTGCATTTAAACCACTGATGCTCGGTGAATGGTAATCCCTTAACCGTGAAGCTGACATTGAAGAAATGGGAGATGAGGTGTTTTCATGGCGCACCAGGCATTGTACCGCAAATACAGGCCGCTTGATTTTGATGATGTTATCGAACAGCAGCACATTGTCAATACCCTGAAAAATATTGTGATGTCCGAGCAAAGCGCGCATGCGTATCTGTTCAGCGGCACCCGGGGAACGGGTAAAACGACTCTGGCGAAAATTTTTGCTCGCGCTGTTAATTGCCTTCAGCCCAGACAGGGCAATCCATGCAATCAATGTACGGTTTGCAGGGGTATTCTGGACGGAACCATATTGGATGTTGTCGAAATAGATGCCGCTTCAAACAACAGCGTTGACAATGTCCGGGGCATCATCGACGAAGTGGTCTACACCCCTACCCATGCGCGCAAAAAGGTTTATATCATCGACGAAGTGCACATGCTTTCCACCGGAGCATTCAATGCCCTTTTGAAAACCCTGGAGGAACCACCCCCGCATGTTGTGTTCATTCTGGCGACCACCGAACCCCACAAGCTGCCCGCAACGGTTTTGTCCCGATGCCAGCGGTTTGATTTCAGACGAATCTCCGCCGATGGGATTGTTCAAAGGCTTTTATTTGTAGCGCGGGAAGCCGGTGTTACCCTTGAAAAAGAAGCCGCATTCTTTATAGCATCTCTGTCCGAGGGAGCATTGCGGGATGGTATCAGTATCCTTGACCAATGCATGGCCACCGGAAAGAATCCCCTCAAGCTCGAGGATGTTCACGAAATTATCGGGGTTGCGCCCAACCTTCTGATACTCGACACGGCGGGCGATTTAATCGAACGCAAATCCAAAGAGGCTGTAGAATCCATCGATCGGCTGATAGCAGCCGGAAAGGATCCTGCTCAGTTTCTGCAGGGGATGATACAGCTGTTCAGGGATATCCTTGTCTATAAAGCTGGGAACAGTGTTGAACCGTTACTGTCCATGACCTCTGAAGAAAGAACCAGGGTTCCGGTTTTGGCTGAAAAGGTTTCTGTTGCCGAAACGCTGATGGTGGTGCGCGAATTGTCCGATCTTGAAGCAGGGATCCGCTGGAGCACAAGCCCAAGGATACTGCTTGAAATGGCGTTTCTGAGAATATGCGAAAGAGAATTGAACAGAGATGGAGATAATCTGCTCAATCAACTGAAGCTTCTCGAACAGCGGATAAGGAAGCTGGAGGAAGGGATTCCGGCAGGCCATTCACCGGCCAGTCCAGCAACCACAGCACCCATACCCGCAACAACGGTGAATGTTCCGTCCCACACATCCCCAAAACCGGCATCACAGCCAACGAAGCCCTCCGCCAATGACGCTATCTTGAATCAGGAACCATTCCAGGAATGGGACAGGGTCATAGAGCTGCTAATGAAGAACAAGCATATGACCATTTTTACTTATCTGTGCGAGGCCAAAGCGGTGTGGAAGGATGAAAACACCATATGGGTTGTGCTTGCGGATGAAGATTTGAAACAGAGAGAGTTTATAAGCAGCGCCGAAAATATGGAGATCATTGTTCGCAGTGTTCAGGAATGCACGGGAAAAGAGCTTCAGGTCCAACTGTTTAAGGCTGGTAAAACGGAAAAGAAGGGATCCAAAACCGAAGTGCCGGACAATATCATTCAATTCGCCGAAAAGGCCGGATTGAAGCTGGATATTGTGGATGAGTAGTCTGTTCAGAGGTAAGCGGGTGCCGCCTGCTGAGCACAGCGAAGGTTCTTTTCAGGAGTAATGCGAGATCCTTCACTTCGTTCAGGATGACAGGCTACGCCTATTTACCTGTGAACAGTCCCCCACGGCCCAGGTGCCGCAAAACAACGCGAAACGTTGGCAGGTTTCACAGGAGTAACGAGAAGGAAAAATAGGCCCAAAACTTTCATAATGGGGCTTGACATCAGGATTACAGAACTGTTATAGTAAAAATGCCAAAGAACAGGTATCAATGATTTCCTGTGGATGTATCTTTATTGGTTTTCTGTTCATAATAATTTGAATCCACTTTATCAGCGGTTTTTATTGTTATAACAACGGAAGCGATTGCTTGCAATCGCAACACACGGTTACAAGGTTCTTACTGCTATGCGGTAAGGTTCTTATACATCTGATTTCCGAAAAGCATGGATACTTCCAAGCCAACATGAATGAAAATGTTTAAGCTTTATACCTTCAGGGTAAGGAATTATAGTGTGGTGAATTGTCAGGGATTATTTCACTGTGATTTGTGACAACAGGTTATAGTGCCCATGGTTGGTTATGAATACTCTTCAATCTCAGACTCACAGGTGATATGAACGTTAATTCTGATGAATGGTATGAAAAATGCTAAGGGAAATTATTCACAAAGTTCAATTTTTTTAATATGATTTATGTATGGGCGCAGCGTGCTTTATTGCTGTTTCCTGCTCCATGCGGGCGGACAGGCGCGAGGCTGGCCCAATTTGTACATAAGGCCGAAGCCCGGGGTTATTATGCATAAATTCAGACGGATAATTAATTGGTAAATAAGAAGACACCAATCGATTCATATTTCAAAGAGGATAACAAATAAGGCGGTGTGTCATGGAAGAAGAAACAAAACTGCAAGGCAAGAGCCTGGAAGATCTGAGGTATATTGCCAAAGTAATGGGGGTTAAGAGTATCACTCGTTACAGAAAGCAGGAATTAATCGAAAAAATTATTGCAGCAGGTGAAAAGACTGAAAAAGTGGATCAACCTGAGCAGAATACGGTACAAAGAAGACCGGGGAGACCCAGAAAGATAAAAGAACCCGAGGCAGCTGAAAAAGAGGTCGTCTCCGAGCAGAAGGAACCTGCGGCTTCTGAAAAGAAAGCCGAGGAACCTGCCAAACCGGAGTTCAGAACCACCCGATACAGGGCGCCTGAAGTCAGAAAATCTGTCAGAAGAGGGCGTCCGCCCGCCAAAGGCATTCAAGAGGAAGAACAGCAGGTTCTCCCCGAGGTGCAGCCTGTTGAGAAGGAAGAAAGCCTGAGTAAAGAGCAGGCTGCTGAAACGGTTGTCAGCCAGGATCAGGCTGCCGAAGCGGTTGTCAGCCAGGACCAGGCTGTTGAGACGGTTATCAATCAGGAAGAGACGCCATCATTACCGGAACAAATACATGAAATCATTTCGCAAGACTTTTCAATACCGGAAAACCTCCCCGAAGACAGGGAACTGCCCACAGAAAGGCCCGATGGTTTCAGAGATTTCAGGGATAACAACAGGACTGGTTATAACAAGGATCTTTCACGTCTGGAAAGCGATGAGCCGGTCAGTGGCATTCTGGAGGTTCTGCCCGATGGCTACGGCTTCCTGCGGGGTCACAATTATTTATCCGGCCCGCGGGATATCTATGTTTCTCCCTCCCAAATCAGGAGATTCAATTTAAAAACCGGCGACAGAATTGTTGGAAAAGGAAGAATTCAAAAAGAAGGCGAGAAGTTTCAGGCGCTTTTATACGTCTTGTCTGTAAACGGGGATACCCCCGATGTGGCCCAGCGCCGCAGGCCGTTTGAACAGCTGACTCCAATTTTCCCGGATAAGCGTATCACCCTCGAAACCGAACCGAAAGAGCTTTCCCCCCGCTTAATCGATTTAATAGCTCCCATCGGTAAAGGCCAGAGAGGCTTGATCGTATCACCGCCCAAAGCAGGAAAAACCATTCTGCTGAAAAAGATCGCCAACGCCATTACCCAAAAATACAATGATATCGAACTGATTGTGCTGTTAATTGATGAACGCCCCGAAGAAGTAACCGACATGCAGCGATCCATCAAGGGTGATGTCATATACAGCACCTTTGACGAGTTGCCCGAACACCATATCAAGGTGGCTGAAATGGTTCTGGAAAGGGCGCAGAGGCTCGTCGAGCAGAAAAAGGATGTAGTCATCCTGCTCGACAGCATCACCCGTCTTGCCAGGGCTTATAACCTGACCATACCGCCTACGGGAAGAACATTGTCCGGTGGTCTCGATCCGGGGGCACTGCATAAACCCAAGCGTTTCTTTGGTTCAGCCAGAAACATCGAATTCGGCGGAAGCCTCACGATCATTGCGACAGCCCTGATCGATACGGGCAGTCGAATGGACGATGTCATTTATGAAGAATTCAAGGGAACCGGTAACATGGAGCTGCATCTTGACAGAAAGCTGTCTGAAAAACGGATATTCCCCGCCCTGGATATCAACCGCTCGGGTACCCGCCGCGAAGAACTGCTGCTGAGCCAGCGCGAGCTTGAAGCCATTTGGGCCATCCGCAAGGCCATGAGCAACATGGGTACAGCCGAAGTGACGGAAATGATTGTGAACCGGCTGATGCAGACCAAAACCAACGACGAATTTATCAGCAGTATTAACACTGCCTTTGTTCAAAAAGAAAAGAACAATTACGATATGTATAAATAATTCACTCAACTTTCCCACCTCAACTCTTGAGTAATGTTTAAAGGTGCTGATATCAATAAACGGAGGTGTAATATCGCACCTCCGTTTGTTGGCCTGCAGTATAGGCTAGCGCCGAAAACACTATGGGAAAGTTGAGTAATCAAGCAAAAAAAAGAATAATGCATCGAAATCAATATTACAAAACAGGCGGGATCATTCCGTCTGTTTTTTTGTCGGGTCGACACATGATTTTTCCAGCGAATTTCTTTGCCTCGTTAGGAGCGCCCGATGCCGGTTATTGCAGCAAAACCCTCTGTTTTCAAGGATAGGATCATAATTTTTTAAGCATAATAGAATTATGACTGCTCCTTTATCCCGGAACAAAACCAAATTTGCGGAAAAGAGGGATGACATGAAAAAGAAAACTGGCAAAGGCAACACCACGATGACTGAAATCGCAAATGTGCTTTTAGATCATGACACTGTTCAAACAAACACAATTGAGCACAATGCCCATTTTAACGGGCTTGATAATGGGGATCAAACACAGGAGGACATCATGTCGGCCAGGCATAAGGAGAAGCTGTCGTTCCAGGAATGGACGGCGAAATACCATCAATAATTAAACATGAAAAATCGGATAACCAGCTTTGTTACACCCGTAAATAACGGTTTTACCTTCAGCTTTGAGCGGCCTGCCAATCAAAAAGGACTGGCAAATATGTTTTGATATTTGCCAATCCTTATACGGGTCGGCTTTGTTTATCTGCTCATTGTAATATTGCCGCCGCTTCTTAAAACCATGATGACAGCTCGCAAGGGCTCCGGTTCGGGAACAATGGTTAAATCGCCAGGTCTACATGCTGAATGGTCCCTGCTGTGCCGTTCTCAAACAGGAAGATCCCGGATTGCCGAATCTGGCCAAGAGAATTATTGGCAGAATCCTTCAGCGAAAACTGTGTTTCAACATTTCCCAGATAAATAGCCCCCACACCAGCCTGACCCAAGGCCACAAGCTTAGGTTCCCCGCCATCCTCCCGCATCCAGATGGACAAATCCTTGTAGATGTCATCATTTTCATCTATCCATCCATTTTGGTCCTTGTCATACAGGGCCAACTCTGCAAAACCATTTCCCATGGAGGGCCCAAACAATTCCTTTCCGTTATCTACAGCCCCGTTTTTGTTTTTGTCCAGCGCCAGAAAGCCGCTGCCCCCGTTGGTAAAGGCGATACGATCCATTTTGCCGTCTGCGTCCAGGTCAAATTCATAGCTTTTACTGCCCAGGGATGCACCCGAACCCTTCAGATTAATCACCAGCGGATCAATGGCAGGAGCATCTCCGGCCGTGAAGGATAAATTGGTGTGTGAGACGAAAGAACGGCTCATATTCAGCTTTAGATTCAACTGAATTTCACGCCCGTCCTCTGTTCGAATTCTACCCGTGGTCTGAAAGGACATTTTCTCCTGTTCCTGAACGGTTTGAGAAAACTGGTATGAGATGCCCCACCCCTGCCGTTGGTTTGCAACAGATCTGGGATTCTGTGGGTGTTCTGCAGTTAGCAGCCTCCTTAGATCATTTGGAACAAAAAACTTGACTTTTTTCCCGGTCAGTACATAGATAAAATCAGATAATAGCTGTAATTTATCTCTGTCCTTATCAGAAAGCGCAAACAGAGAATCTTCCGCTGAGTTTGTTTCCTGTATATTGCCAGCCATTTGCTTGCCCTGCTCAGAAAGGTCAAGGGACACCCAGGCATTTGGTTCTTCATTGGTGGGGGGTACATTTCTCCAGAAGTTCAACTGCTCGGTGGAAGACTGCTTTCTTGTTGAATATGAGGCAGCCTCCATTTGAATGGAAGAATTGCTGATTTTCATGGTTCTTGCCTCCTTGCAAAAATCTCATCCTTGATAGTTCCTCTTTATTGATCTATCGGATAAACTGAGCGAATTGTTTAAGCCAATATATTCTTCAGGGCTGTAATAACACGAAAAGTGACTTCATGCATCCATTCAAGCTTTTCACCGATAGGGTTTTATGATAGGATCGGATTGTTACCGGTGATTGAAAAAACCTGCTGCCTGATAAGTACCTGCTTTTGCATTGCTGCCAGGAAGCAGGTTCCTGCTGAGAGGATGAAAACATGAAGGATCAAGCACGATGGGATAGCTTTGTCAGCGCTTGTTTGAACTGCGGAAATTGTGAGCTGGCGAAAACAAGAACAAATGTTGTCATCGGAAGAGGGTCAAACCTGAATGCTCCTGTTCTGCTGGTGGGGGAAGGCCCCGGCGAGCAGGAGGATCTGACCGGCCAGGCGTTTGTCGGCAGGGCGGGAAAGCTGCTGGACCACCTGATGAATGCGCTGATGTTCGACGCCGATGATTATTACATATGCAATATTGTTAAGTGCAGGCCGCCGAACAATCGGGAACCCCTTCCGCAGGAAGCCCAGGCCTGCCTTCCGTGGCTGCGGTTTCAGGTGAAGTATATCCGTCCGCCCATTCTGGTTTGCCTCGGCGCAACGGCTTTAAAATATCTGGTGGGGGAAGAGGCGCGGATCACAAAAATAAGAGGAAATTGGATAGAGCGCCCCGGGTTTTTCCGGATCATGCCCACATACCACCCTTCTGCCGCGCTGCGGGACCCGACCAAAAAAGAAGAGATGTTTCAGGATATGAAAAAGGTAAGGCAATATCTGCTCACCATACGAAATCAGGCACAGGAATGATGGGAATAAGAGTTGTAGGATGTCTGTTTCAATGAGTGATTGTGTGAACCGCTTCGGCTAGCCTTTTCAAAGGAACGTTTTGCTCAATCAGTGCTTATGCGAATTGCATGCCAATGCACAGCAGCAGCCCTGGGAATTTTAGCGGGTTTCATCTCATAAAATGAAGTATCCCGAATGAAAGGGGTACTTTGATGATCTATCTGGATAATGCCGCCACCTCATGGCCCAAGCCGCCCCAGGTGATTCAGGCTATGGCGGACTTCATGAAAAGGGGATGCGCCAACCCCGGCCGCTCAGCACACGATATGGGCCGCCAGGCCAATGATGCGGTGATGCACACCCGTGAGCTTCTGGCAAGGCTTTTCAACATTTCCGATCCCATGCGAATCGCCTTTATGCCCAATGCGACCTATGGCCTGAACATGGCGATTCACGGGGTTGTGAAAGAAGGAGACTGCGTGGTGGCTACAATGATGGAGCATAATTCCGTATTAAGGCCGCTGAAAACATTGGAAAAGGCAGGGACAATTCAATTGGAGCTGATTCAACCCGATAAACTGGGAAGAATCAGCTTTCAAAGCATTCGAAGGGCGGTTACCAAGAAAACGGCATTGTTTTGTATGACTCTGTCATCAAACGTAACCGGGGCTGTGATGCCCATTGTCGAAGCGGGCAGGCACTGCAGGGCAAACAATGTGTTGTTCCTGTTGGATGCTGCTCAGGGGGCGGGGGTTATCCCCGTGGATGTGCAAAGCATGGGTGTTGACCTCCTTGCCTTTCCCGGGCATAAGGGGCTTCTGGGCCCGATGGGAACGGGCGGCGTATACATCCGTGAGGGTGTGGGTCTTCGGCCCATCATTCAGGGCGGAACAGGCAGCTTTTCCGATCAACTGACACAGCCGGAGGTTTTTCCGGATATACTTGAAAGCGGCACCTTGAATGTACCGGGTATTGTCGGCCTTGGCAAGGGAGTTCAATTCATCTTGGAGAAAGGAATTGAAACCATCCGGCAAAAAAAGCTGCTGTTGCTGAAAAAGCTGTTTTCAGGGCTGGAAAGAGATAGGAGGATTCAAATATATTCCCCGCCACCCGAACAAAACTCGGGGATCATGGCCTTGTCGGTGGAGGATATGGACTCGGCAGAAGCAGGGTATATCCTGAACAAAAACTTTGGCATACTGGTTAGAAACGGCCTGCACTGTGCACCATGCGCCCACCAGGCCCTGGGCACACGGGAGAGGGGCCTGGTACGCCTTAGCCCGGGCTTTTTTAACAGTGAAAACGACATGGATTTAACCGTGAAAGCTTTGCAGAAAATTGCGTCAGGGATGAGCCTTTAGAAATTGTCAGGCATCAAATACAGTCACTTCAGGGACAGAAAAGAAGCGAAATGGAAACAGAACGGTCCCAAGCCCGCGGCTGATGTACATCCTGTTATTACGGATAACCGAAAACCCCTTAATATGGCCCATTTTACTTACTTTATCCTTCCTGAGCAACAGATATTCCAGCTTGAAGGGTAACCACATCTGTCCCCCATGGAAATGGCCGAGGACCAGCAAATCCACGCTGCCTTCGGGGATGTGAAGAACAATATCCGGGTTGTGAGAAAAAGCGAGGATACAGCAGCCTTGATCCCGCAGCCCCTCAAAGAACTGGGGTTCGACTGGAGTTCCCACCTTAATGTCATCCATACCAGCCAGAACAACAGTATTGTCGGCGCTTTCAGGATTTTGCTTCTTTTTCCCCTTTAGCAGTACTGCCTCGTTGATTAAAACGCGGATATTCAATTTTTTCATTGCTGCCATAAACTCTTTTCGAAAGTCAGGGCTTTTTTTCAGGCAGCCGTGGTCATGGTTTCCCAGGGTATAAAACACAGGCACATGAAGATCCAGCGCACTGAACCAGCGCATAAGCTTTTTCAAATCCCTGGGCTTATCTATCAGATCACCGCCAAGAAGAATGTAATCGGGGTTCGCGTCCCGGATGGTTTTTTGAATGCGGCTGGCGGAGATGTTCAGCAAGCCAATATGTATATCCGTCATGTGTAGAAACCGAAGCCCGGTATTGGTGGGAAGACGATAAAACCGGGTCTTGTAAGAAACAGCCTGTATGAACATGTAAGCAAACACGAGCAGTAAAAAGCCCGCAGCGTACAGATACCAGTTCATCGTTAAAATCCTTTCAATGTTCTTTAGAACAATCGGCATCAAAGCTAATCATCAGGGTTCATTGTTTATTTTACCAAAAGAATGATAATATATGAATAGCGACTTTTTGTACGCCTGCAAGGATGGTGAAAATATGAAAAGAGTCATTATTATTGTGCTTGACAGTGTTGGCATCGGGGAACTGCCCGACAGCAAGGCCTACGGGGATGAGGGCAGCAACACCCTGGGGAATATAGCCGCCGCAGTAAAGGGCTTCCAGCTTCCTAACCTGCAAAAGCTGGGTCTTGCAAATATTGACGGGTTGCAGCTGGGAACCATCAACAGGGCAGACAGCCCAACGGGTGCCTACGGAAAAATGGCAGAGCAATCCGCCGGGAAGGATACAACCACCGGGCATTGGGAGATATCGGGCGTAATCGTGAAGCATCCCTTTCCTGTTTATCCAAACGGGTTTCCAAAGGAATTGATCAATGCGTTTGAAAAAAGAATTGGCCGCAAAACCCTGGGGAACATACCGGCATCAGGGACGGTCATCATCCAGGAGCTTGGTGACGAGCATGTAAAAACCGGGTTCCCCATCGTCTATACATCGGCCGACAGTGTGTTCCAAATCGCTGCCCACGAGGAAATTATTCCAATTGAACAACAGTATGAAATCTGCAGTGCTGCCAGGGAAATGCTCACCGGTGAACATGGTGTGGGCAGGGTGATAGCGCGGCCGTTTATCGGTGAAAGCGGAAACTATACCCGAACCGAACGCAGAAAGGATTTTTCCATGACACCTCCCAGTGAAACAATCCTGAACCTGCTGCACAACAATGGCCTTGAGGTTCGTGCCGTGGGAAAGATAGAGGATATTTTCAACGGCTCGGGCATTACAAGCTCTGTACACACCCATGGCAACACAGAGGGGGTGGACCAAACCCTGCAGTGGATGGAGGAGGACTTTACGGGTCTTCTGTTTACCAACCTGGTGGATTTTGACATGCTTTTTGGGCACCGCAACAATATTGAGGGGTATGCAAAAGCACTGATGGCATTTGACGAAAGGCTGCCTGAGATTCTGTCACGGCTGAAGCAGGACGATATCCTTGTGATAACCGCCGATCATGGCTGTGATCCCACCACGGAAAGCACGGATCATTCAAGGGAATACGTGCCTCTGCTTGTGGCAGGGCCGCGGGTGAAAGCGGGCAAAAACCTGCATACCCGAAGCTCCTTTGCAGATATCGCCAAAACGACGGGGGAGTATTTCGGCATCCAAAATGATCTGTGCGGAGAAAGCTTTCTAAAGCAGATCCTCCGGTAATTCTGAAAGGAGACCGCCATGCATGCGCTCGACATTATCGTAAAGAAGAGAAATGGGGAGAAATTAACCCGCAAGGAAATAGATTTTTTTGTCCAGGGGGTTACCCGGGATGAAATTGCTGATTACCAGGCCGCAGCTTTTCTGATGGCCGTATATTTCCGTGGGATGGATGATGATGAAACCCTGTGGCTGACGCAATCCATGCTGCATTCAGGAGATGTGGTGGACCTGTCCTGCATCCCTGGTATTAAAACCGATAAACACAGCACCGGTGGTGTGGGTGACAAGACAACGCTGATCATTGGCCCCATCGTGGCGGCCTGCGGGGTTCCGGTAGCCAAAATGTCGGGAAGAGGCCTTGGTCATACCGGTGGCACCATCGACAAGCTGGAAGCCATTCCGGGTTTTCGAACAAACCTTACCGCGCAGGAGTTTACAGAGAATGTGCGTGAAATTGGCCTGGCGGTCGCAGGCCAAACCGGAAACCTGGCGCCGGCAGACAAGAAGTTTTATGCCCTTCGGGATGTCACCGGCACCATTGAGAATGTTTCTCTGATTGCTGCAAGCATCATGAGTAAAAAATTAGCCTGCGGCACTGATGCCATCGTGCTGGATGTGAAAACCGGAAGCGGTGCGTTTATGAAAACGGTGGAACAGGCGAAGGCACTAGCCGGCAAGATGGTGGAAATCGGACGTGGCGCAGGGAAAAGGGTTACCGCGCTGATTACTGAAATGGACAGGCCACTTGGGTTGGCCATCGGCAATGCCCTGGAGGTGATGGAAGCGATAGAGGTATTAAAGGGCCGGGGCCCGGAAGATCTGAAAGAAGTCAGCATTGAACTGGCTGCAAATATGCTGACGCTCGGAGGAAAAGGCGATTTGGAGCGTTGCAGGAAGCTTGCGCTTCAAGCGGTGTCAAACGGCTCGGCATTCAATAAATTCACCCAAATGATTCAACGGCAGGGAGGGGACCCGGCTGTCGCAGAAGACCCCTCCAGGCTTCCGCGGGCTCCAATTCAGGCCGAATGGCGGGCAGAGAAGGCCGGGTATATTCAATCGATGCAGGCTGAAAAGCTGGGAGCGGCTTCGCTGGCGCTTGGCGCAGGCAGGAAGACCAAAAACGACAGTATTGATCCAGCTGCGGGCATTGTGCTTGTAAAGGCGACCGGAGACAGGGTGGAGGCCGGTGAACCCCTTGCGGTGCTGCACACCTCCGATAACACCCGTGTGGATTCGGCCATTGAAATTCTCAGGGATTCCCTGCTTGTCAGTAATGAGCCCGGAGAACAAAGACCGCTGATTCTCGGCTCCGTCTAAGGATTTACAGTGGGGACAGGTTCCTATGTAAATAAATTTACATAGGAACCTGTCCCCACTGTAAATCCAACGCAAACAAGAAATACTCCGTCAAAGGAATAATCCTCAACTCGTCTGAATAAATTGATACAGGCTGTGCATACATTATTATTGGATTATACCTTTTGAGGAGTAATGATTCATGAAGACAAAAGTGCTGATATGGGTATTATTGCTGTCGGTTTTCATGCTGTTTTCCGGCCTGACCGCTTTGGCTGAGGATCAAGCAAGCGCACCAATGATTGAAAACGTGCCTTTGCAGATAAACGCAAAATCTGCCTTGTTAATGTGTGCGAATACAGGACAGTTTATCTTCGAAATGGACGCCCATACAAAACGCCCCATCGCTTCGGTCACAAAGATTATGACCATGCTGCTGGTGATGGAAGCGCTGGATCAAAAGAAAATTACACTGGATGAGATTGTAACTGCTTCAGAACACGCTTGCAGCATGGGCGGCACACAGGTATACCTGGCTGTTGGGGAAGAGTTTACAGTGCATGACCTTATGAAGGCTGTCGCAGTGCGTTCTGCCAATGATGCATCTGTTGCCCTGGCTGAACATCTTGCCGGCAGTGAAGGGGTGTTTGTGGCACTGATGAACGAAAAGGCAAAATCCCTGGGCATGACCAATACCAATTTCCTGGACTGCACGGGCTTAACCGACGAAGGACATTACAGCACCGCACATGATATCGCCCTGATGGCTTTGGAGATTACCAGCAAGCACCCGCTCATCTTCGAATATACCACCATTCGCCATGATACATTCAGAAACGGTACCTTTGACCTGGATAATACGAACCATATGATTGGCAAGTACAGGGGCATGACCGGCCTGAAAACCGGAATGACCAACGCGTCCGGTTATTGTCTGGCAGCAACCGCTTCCCGGGATGGTCTCGATCTAATCTCTGTCGTTCTGGGCTCAGAATCGCTGGATATGCGTTTTCAGGAAACCACAAAAATTCTGGATTATGGTTTTTCCAGCTTTGAAGTGGTACCCGTGAACCGAAAAGGACAACTGGCGGGGGATGTGAATGTTCGTAAGGGCACGGAAGTGAGCGTACCGGTTGTCTATAAGGACAATGAGGCCATTTTGTTGAAACGTGGGCAGAAGGATAAGCTTCAGGAGGAAATCCGTCTGCCCGAATATCTGGACGCACCTGTTACCGCAGGAGAAAATGGGGGCGAAGTGGTGTATACGCTGGAAAACCAGGTCATTAAGAAAATTCCCCTGGTCACAACCGCTGAAGTTACCAAAGCTACCTGGCTGAAAATGTTCTGGAGAATGACCGTGCATTGGTTCTCGGTAGCCAGAGGGTAGAGGGTTCATAGATATCATATTAGTTACTCTGTGCAGCGTGGGTAAAGAATTCGTGCAACCCCTTCACACAGAGAGCCAGAAAGAGAACCAAATGTATAAGCGGATACGGCCTGCAAGGCAATGTATCCTCTTTTTCTATGAAGGGAGTATACCAACCTTACGTTACTATTCACATAACAGTAAAGATAGCAGATGTCTTCATTCTACTATCTCCGATCGATATTAACTTTGTTACTGACCACAGGCAAGCAGCCGCAGCCTGCCATCGTCATCTTGAACGAAGTGAAGGATCTCATATTACTCCTTACAGATCCTTCGCTGCGCTCAGGTTGAAACACATACCTCTGCAGCAACTTACGAACTTAGTAAAGGGGAGGGTAAGCAGTAGCATAACTTTCCTGCAGACTGGATTTTTCGTGTGCGAAGTTTGACAGAAGACCGGGGTTATTATATGATAATTATACCGCTTTATCCCAGTGAAGTTCGCATGAGATCAGTGGAAACAGAGTTGTTTTACACGGTTGTTTTAGAATCAGACACAGCCCAAACCGTTGAAGCTTTTCCGATACTTTTCATTCATGCATCCGATTCTGTACAAACGCTATTCGCATGCTTCAGGGGTAATGCCTGCACGGAAAAAAACCTGCAACATGTGCCGGAGGAATATATGGAGTCATTAAGGACTTTACACAAGGCTCGTTTTACCGATGTATTGGATTATGGAATTCACTTGTTCAGAAAGCATTTCCGCAAGATTTTCATCATCAACCTGATTTTTAATATTCCCGTACAGGTTTTATTGGCGATCATCAACCCCGTGTTCAGCAACCAGTACTTAAGCCTGTTTGACATGTCATCTGCCATGGCGTCCGCAAGCCCGAGGGAGATGTTTTCCTCGATATTAACCCTGTATACCATGATCTTCGGTGTTCTTGCACTGTATGGGCTGAATACGCTGACACTGCAAAACGTCTGGGAGGGCTCTGTTGTAAAGCTGTTGTATTCCGATGTGGTTTTAAAGCAGGAAAGGTCCATCCGTCAGGTTGTCAAAGAATGCTTCAAACAATTTTGGTCCCTGATGGGGGGCAGGTTTTTGTATGGATTGATCCAATATGGCATCGTCACTGTTTTATATTTTGTCATCATCGTCCTCTTTGCCCTCGGAGCCCTTTCGGCTGTCGGGATTATGGCAATTGACGAGACATGGGTTTCGGTGGTATTGATCGTTCTTGGTATTCTGCTCGCCCTTGCGGCTGTGTTTTTTATTGCCGTTCTCCTGGGCTTTTTCTATGGAAGGTTTTGGATGTTTCTCCCTGCCATTTGTATCGAGCAGAAAAAGGGCAGCAATAGCATCAGCCGCGGGGGTAACCTTGGGAAAAACAGTTTTTGGCTGATCAGCCTCACCTATGTTGTCGGAAATCTTCTTGTATGGCTTTTTCCGGGCATTATCAACTCGGCTTTCAGCATCACAGGCCTTCTGGCTGGTGACTTCGATGTTACAGCGATGCGTTTGGTGACAGTACTCGCGCAAATCTTCACCTCGGTGCTGCAGCCGCTGATCATCTGTATTTTCACCGCGTTATATATCACCCTCAGGGTAAGGCGGGAAGGGCTGGATATGGAAGCCTCTCTTTGGTCGATCAAGCAGGAAGAGAAGGACAGGATGCAACGATGGATGGCGGAGGCCCCGAATGCTGCTGAATGAAGCGAACGAACAGGAAATTCGAAAAACAGTTGAAGAGATTCTCAGTCGCAGGGAATTTCAACATAAAGAAGAGAACCAGATTGCAAAAATGATTAATCAGATCTGGGAAAGCATTTTAGAATGGGTCCGCGGGCTTTTTAAAAACCGTCAACCCCAAAGGCAGTTCCGGTTCAATCCCGATCAGTTCAGTCAAAATGTAGAGCTCATTTTAAAAATTGCATTGATTGTTCTTGCGGTGGTTGTTTTGTTTATCGTGATCCGCCTGGTGATCAAGCGCATTTATCTTCCTGGGAAAATGAAAAAATCAAAAATACCCAAAGCCCATGAGTTTCTCGAAAATCCGGAGTCAGCCCTTGAAAAGATGAAAAGCCTGATGGAGCAGGGGCTGTTCAACGAGGCGATGCGCTACCTTTTCGTCGCGGTTTTACTGGAGCTTCACGACAGAAAAATCATCAAAATTGAAAAATGGAAAACGAACCGTATTTATATGCGTGAGATAACGGCCAACAGCCCGCAGCTCGTTCCTCCAATGAGAGAGCTTTCGGCGGTTTTCAACGGGTGCTGCTATGGCAACCGAAACATCGATGAGGAATGCATGAACACATGGCTGCAATTTTACAGTAACGAAAAGGGCAAGGATGAAAAAACGAATTAGAAAGTGGATTAACTTCATATTGATCACACTTCTTATGACAGCGGCTGTCTTTATTCTATACTCAGTGACCGTGTATCAGAAGGAATATCCCGATTACAGCACATATAACACAACGCAGAACGGGATTAAGGCGTTATATTTGCTGGCTCGGGAGATGGGTTTTTCTGTGCGGCGCAATCATTATCCCGCGCAATTTGTCGAAGACGCCCCTGTTATGGTGCTCTACCGGCCGGATGATTTGATTTTTAACGAACCCAACGAGCAGGAGTTTTTAAAGGCATGGCTGAGTCAGGGGAACACCATGATTTTGGTGCCCGATCCGCAAACCCTTCAGGAATTGTGGATATTTCAGGACATCTCCGAGCAAAAAAAGCAACATGAGATCGTCAAAGCCGGAAGCATCACAGCTACCTGGTACATGCTTGAAAAGGGCAGGGTTTGCGTCATGGACGGCGCGGATGCGTTTTTAAACGCTCAGCTGAAGAATTCGGACGCGGCGGTTGCGTTTGTTCAGGCCCTTGAAAAGGCCGGCAGCACAAAGGTGGTTTTTAATGAGTATTATCAATTCCTGCAAAAGCCGGCGCCCGGATTTTGGGAGTTAATTGGCCCGACGGGCCAGCTGATAACCATTCAGCTTTTGCTGTGTCTGGTGCTGATAACCATCCGTGGCTGGAAACCCTTTGGAAGGGTCAGAAACGAAAGAGAAATGGTAAAGCGGCCTGAAAACGAGGTTCAAAAAGCCTTATCCGGGCTTTATATGCGCATGAAGGCATACCCGCTGACGCTGTCAAACTATTACGGCTATTTCACACAGAAATACAGCCGTGTTCTGGCCACACCGGGGCCTCTGGCCGACAAGGCAAACCGTATACTCTCCTTGTGTACCATTTACATCGAACAGGACCAAAAAAGCCGGAAGGAGCTGCTGACGCTGGTGCGGCAGCTCGAAAGGCTGGAGGCTGAGATGATCGGGAGCCTGGGCTTGGCGGGTGGCAAGGGCCGTTGGAAAAAGCGAAAACCATAACCAACAGGTTGCCTGTGAATTGACGGCATGCGTTTACCCTTTGGTTTGGGCAAGGGAAAGAGGGAGTTGGCAATTAAACGATGAAAGAAAGAACGCTGGAAAGAGCATCAGAAAAATAGTTGGTCGAAGAGAAAGCCTGGAAAGGAATGAAAAGCTATGGAAATGAATCTGGAGTTCGTGCAAACAAAATACAACCTGTTGATCGAACAGCTGAAGAAGGTGATTGTTGGCCAGGAGCAGTTTTTGGAGCATCTGGCGGTATCACTGTTTACCGGAGGCCATGTCCTGATGGAGGGGGTACCGGGCCTGGGAAAAACATTAACGGCAAGAACCCTGGCGAAAACCCTCGATGCCGGTTTTTCAAGGATACAGTTCACACCGGATTTAATGCCTTCCGACATTACCGGCACGAAGGTTTTTGATGTTAAAAACGGAACCTTCTATATGAAGAAGGGGCCTGTTTTTACCAACATCCTTCTAGCCGATGAAATTAACCGGGCTACGCCAAAAACCCAGTCCGCCCTTCTTGAATGCATGGAAGAGGGCAGCGTTACCATAGACGGTGAAACCTACGAGCTGTCAAAGCCCTTCATGGTGCTGGCCACCATGAACCCGCTGGAGTTTGAGGGGACATACCCGCTGCCCGAAGCCCAGTTGGACCGATTTTTGATGAAGCTTGTCATCGAGCATTTGCCGCCCCAGATGGAAGAGGCTTTGCTGGTGAAAGTGAACCAAAGCGGTGGCTCTCTTGGCCCCGAACAGGTATGCGCAGTAGTGAATCCTGACGAATGGAAGCAGATACGCGAAGTTTTAGGCAATGTTATCGTTTCAGAGGGAATCATTCGTTATATTACGGCCATTGTATATGCCACCAGAAATACACCGGCAATACTGCTCGGTGCCAGCTCCCGCGCATCCATTGCGCTGATGCAGTGCGCAAAAACCCTGGCAGCATTCTCAGGAAGAGATTTCGTTATTCCGGAGGATGTGGTCGAGGTGATTCATCCGGTGCTGCGGCATAGAGTGATCGTCCGGCCTGAAGCTCAGCTGGATAACGTAACGGTGGACGACATCCTGGACAGTATCGTTAAAACTGTCCAGGATGTCGTCCACCGACATCCTGGACAGTATCG
>CAYVFB010000017.1:0-290 GCA_964450305.1 uncultured Ruminiclostridium sp. | reverse complement strand
TAAAACTGTTGAAATACCCAGGTAAAGGATAAATTATGTTTGTTGGCAAACGCTTCATCATTTTAATCCTGTTGGGAATTATTCCGGCAGCAATGTCACTGGTACCGGGAATAGGCCTCTATGCCCTTTTGGTATATAATGTGCTGCTGTTCATTCTGCTGGCTGTGGACTTTTCCCTGACACCATCCCCCGAAAGCTTTGAAATTCGAAGGGTGATGGATCAAAAGCTCTCCCTTTCGGTATGGAACCAGATTGATTTGGTCATTGAAAACCCGACGCCGCACCCCATT
>CAYVFB010000016.1:0-49342 GCA_964450305.1 uncultured Ruminiclostridium sp. | reverse complement strand
CTGAAAATACGTTAAGAGGTGGGGCGGGGGCCCATCTGGGCCTCGTTATATTTTGCATAGTATTATTTGTCAGGGATTTTGCGGCAGCATATTCATTGCGCCGCAGCGGGGAGAATGACCGAAAATACAGAGCCAACACCGGTTGTCGTGTTCACCTGAATTTCTCCACCCAGATCATGGATGATTCCATAGGAAATGTACAATCCGAGACCCGTTCCCTTACCAACCTCTTTTGTCGTATAAAAAGGGTCGAATATTTTATCCAGGATATGCTTGGGAATTCCCCCGGCGTTATCTTCAATGTCGACGATCACCCGGCCGGCTTTATGGTAGGAACGGATGATTATTCTCTTCTCCCAGTTTGTTACCCAGGCAGGCGGGTTACTGATCTGCCTGAATTGGTTTACGGTTTTCTCCTGTATATCCAGCGCGTCTCTGGCATTGCCGATGATATTCAGAAACACCTGCTCCAGCCGGTTCGCATCGGCAAGAACATACAGATCGCTATCCAGATAAAATTCTACCTTCACGCAGTGATGCTCCAGCTGTCGGCCGATCAGATCAAACACATCGTTCATGGGCTTGTTGATATTGATCTTTTCGCCTGCGTCGTTGGCATTTCGGCCAAAAACCCGCAGATGCTGGATGATTTTATTGATACGATCCACCTGTGAGTGGATGGACTTTAGTTTGTCACACAGCATCGTGTCACTAAGCTTATCGATTTCCTTCGCTTTTTGAAGGCCCTGTACGATCAGGCTGATAGCCCCCAGCGGCTGGTTAATTTCATGAGCGATACCGGTTGCCATCTCACCCAATGTCGCCAGCTTACCCGATTGTATGAGCTGGATATCCTTTTCCCGCAGTTCATCAGTTCGGCGCTTGACCGTTTTTTCCAGATTATCGGCATACTGCTGCAGTTCACTTTCAAGCTGCTTGCGTTTCAGGCCGGCTCCGATTTTACTGGCAACCAGGTTTAAAATCGTTGTTTCCTCCAGAAAGAGCTTTTTTTGCGTTTGCGGAATGAGCACATGTAAAAGACCATGAATCTCAACATCAGAAAGAATAGGGATATGGATCATGCTCATATCCTCGGGAAAGCCCGATTTGAACAGGTTGTCGCTGATCAGATCCTCCCGGGGAATATTCTCGCTGCAGGTAGTACATTGAATATAGGCGTTATGGCATTTTTCCGAATAAACCCTTTTGCAGGGTTGCTTTGTTTTTGGATAGCAACAGGCCGACAGATGGATATCCAAACCCACCTGTGAAGAAAGCTGAAGGCTTTTTGACATGTTGTCATGCAGGCAGATAAAGGCTGATGGAATATCAAGATAATCCTGAAGCAGCTTCAGAATTTTCAGAAGCATCTCATCGAGCGCCTGCTTTTGGTTGATCACATGCGCGATTTCAACGATGATGTGCATGAACTTCTCAAGAATTTTTTCTTTTGAGTATCTCATATGAATTAATTCTCTCCCTGCAGGTTTTCTTATGGTTTCACAGCCAGTGCCAGAATGGTGAGATCGTCGTCGGGAGCCTCATTTGAGGAGCGTATTACTTCATTGTTGATCTTTTCAATCATCTTATCCACCGGTTCCGCCTTCACGCTTTCGAGCAGGCTCATGAAGGATTGCCCCGCTTTTCTTTCCCAGGTTTCCGGTAAACCATCGGTAAACATCAGAAGCTTGTCACCGTTTAACAGCTGGTGTTGATAAACATCATAATGCGCGTTTTCAAACGAACCCAGGATTGTACCGGAGGAGGGCAATGAAATAAGAGCATTGTTCCTTACAAGGTATTGGTCGATATGACCTGCTGAAACATAGTACATTCGGTTTGTTTCCTTCTCGATGCAGCCTGCGAAGACAGTGGCAAAAATACCCGAGGGGGTGTTCTTGCATAATTCCAGGTTCAAGTCCCGGAAATCATTTTTCAGGTTTGACGGAATATCCATTTCGCGATGGTAATTTTTCAACTTGCAAAAATAGGCCTTGATGATGATGGTGTTCACGGCGGCGAGGATGCCATGGCTGCAGACGTCAAAGATATAGAAAAACAAAAAATCATTTGATTCAAAGACATCCAGCATGTCTCCTCCGACCTTCTCGCAGCTTTTGTAAATATAAGCCGCATCATAGGAGGTGAATTTCGGAAGGTGCAGGGGGGCATATTTCATCAGGATCAACTGTGCAGAATCATGAAGACCTTGCAGATAGCGGTTCTTTTGGATCAGATCCTCCTGCAGCTTTCTGTTCTCGAACATGATATTTTTTTTCTGAATGGCGTTTTGGAGGCTTAACACCAGGTTTTCCATCTGAAAGGGCTTTTGCAGGTAATTGAATGCGCCTTCTCGCATGGACGCAATGGCATTTTCCATGTCCCCATGGCCTGTGAGCACGATGATGCCAATATCGGGTTGCAGGGCATGAATTCTTTTCACCACTTCCAACCCGGTAATTCCGGGCATTTTCATATCGGTAATGACCGCATCAACAGCATCTATATTTTTTTGAAACAACTCAATCCCCTCAACACCATTGTGTGCCTTCCAAACGGTAAAACCGTAAAGCTCAAGGTTGAACTGAAGGTTGTCCAGAATCGCGGATTCATCATCGATGATTAATACTGAAGGCAAAGCCATTCCTCCCAAGATCATTCAAAGTGAGCCATGCTCAAAACCAAACAGCGGCATCTGATGTAATAAGTTACTAATGAAGATATTCCACTAAATCCACCGGTTGTAACACGAATTTTGTGAACTTCCTTGCGAAAACACTGCTGTTACATTAAGATAATAGAAAAGCCTGATTGTAAGCATTCATGAGCCGGGAGGAGGAAGCTGCTGTGGTGGTCGGTGTACTGGTGATTACCCTGCATATCGGGGGAATGACAAGCTTAAAAGACAAAAGAAGCGTTATTAAAAGTATTCTAGCAAAGATTAAGGTAAAGTTCAATGCCTCTGCCGCCGAAACCGGCAGACAGGATGAATGGAACAACTGCGAAATGGGGTTTTCCTGTGTTTCCAATGAAGCTTCCCACGCAGACAGCATGTTGTCAAGCATTATCGACTTTATTGAAGCCGATCCCAGGGTTGAAATCACAGATGTTTATTCGGAAACAATTCACGTTTAGTGCGGGGTGAACATGAAACAACATGTTCAGCTTTTCAACCTGTCCATACAAATCAGTATACCCATTGAAACGCGACTCAGGAAGGATAAACCCGTTTTTGGCATTCACGGCCATTCAAAAGGCAGAACGAAACCGTTCTGCCTTAACCTTGCAAGCTGATGGAATAACCCATTATCAGAACTTTCTGAACAATGCGATGACCTTTCCGAGAATGGAAAGGTTTTCGGTGACGATGATGGGCGCATAGGCATCGTTTTGGGGCTGCAGGCGGTAATGATTCTTTTCCTTGTAAAAGGTTTTAACGGTGGCCTCATCCTCGATGAGGGCCACGACGATATCACCGTTAACGGCGGTGTTCTGCTGTTTGACCACCACATAATCACCGTCGAGAATGCCCGCATCAACCATGCTGTCGCCTTTGATCCTTAACATGAAGGTGGTCGAATTTTCCAGGTATTCAACCGGGATGGGGAAGGTATCTTCGATGTTTTCGACGGCAAGGATGGGCTGACCTGCGGTAACCCGCCCCAGTATGGGAATGTTTTCAATTTCATGATCGGAAATATAGCCCTCAAGGCTTTTACTGTTTTCGTCAATAATTTTTAGAGCACGGGTTTTGGTAGGATCCTTGGAGATGAGCCCCTCGTCCTCGAGGCTGGATAAATATGCGTGAACGGTTGAAGTGGATTTAAAGCCAACGGCCTTGCAAATTTCGCGAACAGATGGCGGATATCCCTTTTCCATTACCTGCCTGTTGACAAAATCAAGAATCCTTTTTTTCTTGTCCGTATCTTTGTACCTCATTCAAACCCCTCGCAATCCTTACTCTTTTAGGATTATTATACCATGAATAAAAAAAATGTCAAACAAATGTTCGAAAAACCGTTGACAAATGAACGGATGTTCGATAAAATAATAACAGAACATCCGTTCAGGAGGCGGCTCATATGAAAAGAAAATTGCGCTTACACAATCGAAAACGTTTTTTTTCATTTCTGTTTCTGCTGGTGGTCTCAATCATGGTTGCCAGCTCCATCGTGGCCACGGCCCGGGTTGAGGAAGCACAATGCCGTACAGTCATTGTCATGCCCGGTGACACCCTTTGGGACATCGCACAGGAAAATGCCGCGAACAAAGATATACGCAAATACATTTACGAAATAAAGAAGCTCAACCAGCTCGCGGATGCAACCATATACGCAGGGCAACAGTTATATCTGCCTTAACAGGGCTTTCAGTTAAAATCCCAATGAAGAATCATTCAGTTATCGAGTACAAGGCCTTTTTCCCGGGAAAAGGCCTTATTCGATCAGGTTTCAGGCACAAATGGGGTTCAGATCCTCTCCTTCGTTCAGCAGGCTATGCCTGCTTACCTGTGAACAGTAACTAAAAAACCCGGTCTCGAAACATTCCTGCAGGATGTTCTTGCCTCCATCCATCAGATTGGTTTATAATGGTGATAAAGGATAAACTGGTCGGAGGGGATAATATGTTGATCAAGCAGATATCCATTTTTCTTGAGAATAAACATGGCCGGCTTGCGGAGGTCACACAGCTCCTGGGAGACAATCATATCGACATTAGTGCCTTATCTATTGCAGATACTGCCGATTTCGGAATCTTAAGGCTTATCGTCAATCAACCCGACAAAGCAAAGCAGGTGCTGGACCAGCATGGGTTCGCCGTCAGCATCAACCGGGTCATTGCTATCGAGGTGGAAGATAAACCGGGAGGCCTTTCAAAAGCCCTGGCTGTGTTGGATAGCAAGGGGATTGGCATTGAATACATGTATGCCTTTGTTGGAAATGCCTCCCTAAAAAATGCAATGGTCATCCTTCGGGTGGAAAATCCTGAAAGCGTAATACGGGTCTTGCAGGATGAGGATATCCGTATCGCTTCATCCGATAGTGTTTACCGCCAATAATACGGTTTTTAATTTTCGCAAAGTATAACCACGGCAATGAAATCATAAAGTAAAGCAGAGGTGAGCATATGGAGAAAAAGTTGACCCTATCTGATTCAAACAAGTATATTGGTGGCGTCTGTGGTGGGATTGGAGAATATTTGGGGGTTGACCCCACTGCCATTCGGCTGGTTTGTGCCATATTAACCTTTGTGACAGGCTTTATTGCTGGTGTGCTGCTGTATGTTGCAGCGATGTTCATCATGCCCAGCAAATAAAGCTGCCATAGTTTTGCCCGATTTATGAATTTCTGTAAGAAGGGCCAATACAGCTTAAAACAGCTCCTTACCATGCGAAAGCAAAGTTTTTCATGGAAATGTTTTTGTGTGTCTAAAAACTTCTTGAAATCATCATTCCGAACCTCGGAGTGATGATTTTGTTTTCGCTGGATTTTCCGTGGAAATCCTCTGCAATGGGGTCGCTCAGTGCGGGATTTTCTATGAAAATCCTCTGCTATGGGGTCGCTCAGTGCGGGATTTTCTATGAAAATCCTCTGCTACAGGCCACTTAGTGCTGGGTTTAACATAACAAATTCTCTATTAATTATGTTTACCAATATACGGAGAAAATACTAAGTATTGCTTTACAAATCAATAATTATCTTGTATGATAACTTTGATGGATTATATGGTAAAAATAAGGGATGAAAGATATGATTTTTAGGTGTAATGCTAAAAACTTATCGCAGTTTCAGAAAGACAAGGCTGAATATGAACAATTCAGGGTTCTTGCTGAGCAGCTTTTCCTTCCGATGCTGGTGGTGCAAAATGGGCAGGTAAAATATGCCAACCATGCTTTCTTTGAGATGGCTGGAATTCCAAACCAAAAACATCGTGCCATTCCCCTTAGAGCTTTGCTTTACAGCATACCCTATGACTCACTGCGACAGGTTCTTGCTCATTATGACGATGAACATATGTCATCGGAAAAAAATTATCATATTCCCGTCATGATTCCTTCCCGTGATCGCAGTGTTTGGGTGGAGCTTTATACGACAAAGATTGAATATGCCAATTCAAAAGCTGACTTCATTACATTTCTGGATATCACAGAAAAAATGAATGCTGAAAAGGAAATTCGATACCTGGCTTATCACGATAAACTAACCGGGCTTTACAATCGCGGTTTTTTTGAAGAGGAGGTTCAACGGGTTGATGTGCAAAGAAGCCTCCCCATATCTATTATTATTGCTGATTTGAATGGATTGAAGCTTACGAATGATGTTTTTGGCCATTACATTGGGGACAAGCTTTTAAAATCCTTTTCCGATATCCTTAAAAAGGTATGCCGTAAGGAAGATATTATTGCCCGCTGGGGCGGGGACGAATTTGCCGTTCTGCTGCCCGAAACCGATAATGATACTGCCGGCAAAATTTGTGAACGCGTACACAGGGAATGCAAGGGGGAAAATACGGAGCCCATTACCCTCAGTATGTCATTAGGTTATTCAACAAAATACAACATCGACGAAAACCTGAAAGATATCCTTAAAATAGCTGAGAATATGATGTATCGTGAAAAGCTTTCCGAAAGCAGAAAAATACGCCAGACGATACTGGAATCATTAAAAACATCGCTTTTTAAAAGATCTGTTGAAACAGAGTCGCATCTGAAACGGGTATTCGTTTTATCCAAAAACTTCGCCGAGCATTTGGGTCTTTGTGACAAGGATTTGGACGAACTGTCCCTGTTATCCTCGCTTCATGACATTGGAAAGGTCGCCATATCCGATCAGATTCTGATGAAAACCGGTAAACTAACCCAGGATGAGTGGACAGAGGTGCGCACCCATGCAGAAAAGGGCTATAAAATTGCCGTCAATCATCAGGAGCTTGTCCAGATATCCGACGGCATCCTTTGCCACCACGAAAGATGGGACGGAAAAGGATATCCACAGGGTTTAAAAGAGAAGGACATCCCACGAATATCCCGGATAATGAATATCATCGACGCCTATGATGTGATGACCCATCAGACGGTTTATAAAAATGCCGTTCCGCATAAAGCGGCTATCGAAGAAATTGCCGGCTGTTTAGGCAAGCAGTTTGACCCTTACTATGCTCAGGCCTTTATTGAGTATATGGAACGGGCCTAACAGGAAAGAAAGCATCCAAAGACCACAATCAAAATGTAAGGGTGCCTGTACATTCAATGAGCCCTTGCGCGTATTATGCGCCAAAACGCGGGCGCTTCTCTCACCGTCACGGTTACGCACTGACAAAGAGCTGCGTTATCGTGATATGTCAGATAACTCGATGCCCTTGTTTTTATCCTTCGCCCAATCAATGGACCACTGGTTTTCAAAAATGAGAACATTGCGATCATACTGGTCGACGGCCAGTATGGTGGAGGATGTAAGGTTCAGCTTGCGCGGATCGGTGTCTTGCGGCATCAGCCATCGCGCAAATTTGTGGGAAAGCTTTACCAGACGCAGATCTACATTATATTCGCTTCTTAACCTGTGTTCCAGCACTTCAAACTGAAGCACACCGACGGCTCCAACGATCAACTCCTCTATCCCGATGTCCAGCTGCTTGAAAACCTGAATGGCTCCTTCTTCCGACAGCTGTTGGATCCCCTTTTGAAATTGCTTGCGCTTCATCGTATCTCTGGCAGTGATTCTGGCAAAATGCTCGGAAGGGAAGAGGGGAATCCCGTTAAAATCCGGCGCGGGCTTTATGCTGCTAAGCGTATCACCAATGCGGTAAATACCGGGGTCAAACAAACCGACAATATCCCCGGGCCAGGCTTCCTCAACAATCTCACGATCCTGGGCCATCAGCTGCTGGGGCTGTGAGAGGCGAATTTGTTTTTCATTATTGGATTGATAAACGCCCATCCCGCGAGTAAACTTCCCGGAGCAAATTCGCATGAATGCCATTCTATCCCGGTGGTTCGGGTTCATGTTCGCTTGAATTTTAAAGATAAAACCATAAAAATCATCACTTTCAGGCTCGGTGATCGTCTCGGAAAAAAGTCTCGGGCCTGGCGGTGGGGCCATCCGCAGGAATTCCTCCAAAAAAGGAGCCACCCCAAAGTTGGTCATTGCGCTGCCAAAGAAGATTGGTGTCAGCTTTCCATCTAAGACCTCGCGCATGCTGAAATCGTCACCCGCAATGTTTAAAAGCTCAATATCTTCTACAAGACGTGAGTAATAAGGTTCGCCAAGTAAATCCCCAAAGATGGGATCTTCCACCGTACCCTTAGTCGATTCAACAACAGACTGACCGTGGTTACCGCCTGTAAACAGTTCTATTTGCCTCAGCTTTCGGTTATAAACCCCTTTAAAATCACCATCGGTTCCAATGGGCCAATTCATCGGATAGGAGCGGATACCGAGAACATCCTCGATCTCCTGCATCAGGTCAAAGGGGTTTTTACTGGCGCGATCCATCTTGTTGATGAATGTGAAAATCGGAATGCCCCGCATTTTGCACACGTGAAAAAGCTTAATGGTCTGTGTTTCCACACCCTTGGCACCGTCAATGAGCATCACGGCACTGTCGGCTGCAACCAAAGTCCTGTAGGTGTCTTCACTGAAATCCTGATGACCGGGAGTATCCAATATATTAATACAGTGATTGTTATATTCGAATTGCATGACACTGGAGGTGACCGAAATGCCACGTTCCTTCTCAATATCCATCCAGTCGGAGACGGCATGCCGGGAAGCCTTGCGCGCCTTGACCGAGCCAGCCATATTGATGGCACCACCGTATAGAAGAAGCTTTTCGGTGATGGTGGTCTTTCCCGCGTCGGGGTGGGAGATGATCGCAAAGGTTCTGCGTCGGCTTGTTTGCATACTGATTTCTTTTTGTTGGTTTGACATCCAGGTGTTTCCTTTCCCGTTGATTTCTGTTTCGTTGGTTGTGCTTTATGTAGCCCCGCCTCGAAAACGAAAGCGCAGGCTGCCATAGCCGCGCTGAATAGTTGCAGCTGGTGCACTTTTTTCCCTCACCCGCTGCGGTTACTCTTTTTTCCCGGAGATGCAATGGACATATTTCTTATCTTCATTCAGGATATGGTTGAAAAGCCACTTCGCAAGAAAGTTCAGGGTCTGGGTGATCACACTGAGCTGGTGGCTGTCAATATCTTCCATCGAGAGCTTGTTTATGCGCTTCACAAAGTACATATGTTCCATCCGGTGCTGTTCAAAATTTTCATACTTGCATTCTTCCATCTTTTTTTCTTCATATCCGAAGTGATATTCGGTATAATCCTTCAGTTCATCCAGGGTTTCGAGAATATAATCGTAATAATCAACTGAATCGCCGGTACTAAGCATATCTTCGAGCTTTGCTCCGATACTTATGAGTTTTCTGTGTTGTTTATCGATCTCCTGAATTCCGGTTGCGTAGTTTTCATTCCAACTAAACATAAGCTCAAACCCCCTCTGCATCCCCATATGCATTTTCGCTTTCACTTTGTTTCTTTTTCATGTTACAAAGAATTTTGATTGAAGTCAATAGACTGTGGCTCCAAGGCTGAAATTATGTGCCAAATAACTCAACTATCCCACAGTGTTTTGGACGCTTGCCTGAACAGCAGGTCAGCGACGGAGGAGTGATATCACACCTCAGCTTGTCGGTATCAGAACCTTAAAGCATTCTCAAAAACTAAGGAGGGAAAGTTGCGTAAATAGGTTTAAATACTGTTCATTCAGTGCTTCAGGTGTTATAATGGGATCATTTCATGAATGATCAGGAAACGGGAGGGAGCTCCATGGATATGGTTCAGGCGGCTTGCATCGCAAAAAATGCATCCATAGCGCTATCCTGTGAAAAACAGGACAAAAAGAACCTCGCCCTGCGGTTGATCGCAGAGAAGCTGCAGGAAAACCGGGATGAAATAATCAGACGGAACCAGATTGATCTGGAAAGAAGCAAAAATGAAAATCTGCCTGCTCCATTGTTGAAAAGGTTGAAGTTTGATGATAAAAAGCTGGCCGAGGTTATCGAGGGTATTCACAGCCTTATCAACCTGCCCGAGCCGGTGGGTAAGAAGCTTCTGGCGACGGAACTTGACGAAGGCCTGAGGCTGTACAAGGTCAGCTGTCCTATCGGCGTAATCGGAATCATATTCGAATCCAGGCCCGATGCATTGGTTCAGATTTCCACGCTTTGCCTGAAAAGTGGAAATGCCGTACTGTTGAAGGGCGGCAGTGAAGCCAGGGAAACAAACCGCGTTCTGGCCGATGTTATTAAAATGGCAACCACCGAGGCCGGCATTCACCCTGGATGGCTTCATCTGCTTGAAACACGGGAAGACGTGAGCGAAATGCTGAAGCTCGATGAACATATTGACCTGATCATCCCAAGGGGTTCCAACGAATTTGTACGCTATATCATGGACAATTCCTGCATACCTGTTCTCGGGCATGCCGACGGGATCTGCCACTGCTATGTGGACGGCGAAGCTGACATCAACATGGCTGTAGATGTGGTGAACGATTCAAAGGTGCAATATGTGGCAGTGTGCAACGCAACAGAAACCCTGCTGGTGCATCAGGATGTCGCCGATGCTTTTTTGCCGGCATTGAAAAGGAAAACCGATGAAAACAAGGTGCGAATAAAAGGCTGTGACAGAACCCGGGCGATCATACCCGTGGAAGCCGCCACCGAAGAAGACTGGAAAACCGAGTACCTGGACTATATTCTGTCGGTTAAGGTGGTAGATTCTCTTGATGAAGCGATAGAACATATCAATATGTATGGCTCCGGGCATACCGACAGCATCATCACCAACAACCAGGCCCATGCCGAGCGTTTCATGGACATGGTGGATTCCGGGAATGTTTTCTGGAATTGCTCCACCCGGTTCAGCGACGGATTTAAGTATGGCTTTGGCGCAGAGGTGGGCATCAGCACCAACAAGATTCATGCCCGCGGCCCGATGGGCCTGGATGGGCTTTTGATCTACAAGTTCAAGCTGGTGGGCAACGGCCATATTGTTTCAGATTATGCCGCAAATCGGCGCAGGTTCAGCCACAAACCTCTTGATGAGGAATAAAGGATATCATGCGTCCGGTTTCAGAAGAAAAGACTGACCACGTTCTGAAACCGGGTGTATTCTTGAAAGCCAGGGTTTTATCTGTGGATGATTCTCAAGCACCTTCATGATGCTGTAATCCCTTCCAAAGTGCATCGGAAAAACATGGGGGCAGGTCACTTCCTGCAGGAACCAGCTGATTCCCAGATGTGAAAACCTTTGCTGACGCGGGTCTACCGGAACAAAAGCAATATCAATCATAGCGTTTTTCAGCTTTGCGATCTGTTCCTTATACTTCCTTTCCATATCAGGGTTCCACGGGTCGGGCTCCCCGTCCCAATGCCACCAATGCAGATCACCTGCGTGATATATTGTCAAATCATCCATCTTCACCAAAAACGCTACGCCTTCGTCGGTAGATGTCAGGGTTTGAACACTTATGCCTGATATCGTGTAATTTTCTTCCGGAGACACTGATAAAACGTTCCCGGTACCTGGCACACAGATATCATCCGATAAAATATAATGCAGCGTTGGATGCTGTTTCTGCCAATTCAGGATCACCGGGTTGAAGTGATCACCATGTTTATGGGAAGCAAACACAAAAACCTCCTCATCACAATGAGCGCGGGGATCAAAAACGCCGCCCGCAAGGTCGGTCTTAGGTTTTGCAGCCCTGTTGTTGTAATAATCAAAAATCAACAGCCTGCTGCCGTATTTTACAGCATAAGCGCTGTGAAACAGGTACCATATCTGTACTGAGTTTTTCATACATTTCTCCAATCCGGCTTACCCAATCATCTCAGCCTGTCAATCAATTATGTAACGATTTCGCTGTAGAAACTCCAGGCTCATCAGCTATTATCTTATCAAACCCTAAAGATGAAAACAAATAAAAACACACCTTATAAATTAAAAGCGATACGCACAAGAAACGTTCAGTCTCTGTTCAAAATAAGCTGAGCAGCAGGGCGGGCATCTGTGAAAACGCTGGTTCGCCCTTACCTGTCAGGAATTTTATGGGGTGATAATATTATTTGACAAATCCCGCTTTCCTGCAGGGATATAATGATGCTGGGCTTTTTAAATGGGTCAGATCGGACACAGGGGGAACACAGGGGGACGGTTCTTCTGTGTTCCCCCTGTGTTTGGTATTAATGACAATGACCATGCATATAGATGGATAATGGAGATACTATGTACTTTTTTAGTGGGGACAGAGGGTACAGTTTGAGGTGATTCTATGATTCTTTACATTGATGTGCTGTTTCTGGAGAATGTGATTGTTAACTATGGCATTCTCCTGGTCACCGAGAAATTGTCCGGACGATATTCCACCACCATGCGTAAATTTATATCAGCTGTTATTGGGGCAGTCTATCTGGCAGCCATGCTGCTATGCCCGAAAATACATACCCTGTATACCATAGTGGGAAAACTGCTGCTGTCCATTCTGATGACAGCTGTGGCATTTCCGGGCAGGGAAATGAAGGGCATGCTGAAGGCCTTTCTGTCTTTTTATCTGTCAACCTTCATCTTTGCCGGGGCCGGTTATGCCCTGATGAGCCTGACCAATCAGGGGATTTACTTTAAAAACGGCGAGTTTTACAACCAAATGAGAAGTGATACGCTGCTGCTGGTATTTACGCTGGTTTTTGGGTTTCTGATGGTGAGGGCTTTTACGGATATCTTCAGAAGGCGGATTGAAAAGGAATCCTTTATCGTAAAGGCGTCCATTCATCTTGGTGAAAAAACTGTAAGCCTGCTGGCACTGATAGATACCGGCAACTCACTGATGGATCCGGTAACGCAATACCCTGTCATGATAGCCGAGCTGGATGGAATCAAGGAGCTGTTGCCTGCCGGAATGGCAGAATGGCTGAAAGACTGGTCTAAAACACAGAATGTTCCGGGGGCTTCAGAGGAAAATTTCGAATGGAAAAAAAGAGTACGGCTCATCCCTTTTCATGCCATCGGGACCAGTAACGGGATGTTGCCCGGCTTCAAACCCGACAGAATTTGCGTGGAAAAGGAGGAATTGCAGTATGAGCGGACACAGGTTGTCGTATGCATCTGCCAAAACAAGCTTTCAACGAGAAACCAGTACAGAGCCATCATCAGCCCCGAGCTGATATCGGCATAAGCCAGACAGGGCCGGTGTCCGACTACAACCCATAGGAGAGCGAAAACTGTAAGGAAGGGATCTTATGAACAATGTGATCAAAAGGTTTATTCACTGGATAAGAAAACGATTTGGCAGGCATTTCCCCGAAGACATCCATTATGTCGGCGGCAGCGAGGCTTTACCGCCTCCCTTAACAAATGAAGAAGAAGCGGCACTGCTGGACAAATTGCCGCAGAAGGAGCTGATCGTGAAAAAAACCCTGATTGAGAGGAACCTCAGGCTTGTGGTCTATATCGCGCGCAAGTTTGAGAATACCGGAATGGACATTGAGGATCTAACCTCTATCGGTACCATTGGCCTGATCAAGGCCATTAATACATACAATCCGTCGCGCAACATCAAGCTGGCCACCTACGCCTCAAGGTGCATTGAAAATGAAATCCTGATGTTTCTGAGGAAAAACAGCAGGCTGCGCTCCGAGGTATCCATCGACGAGCCGCTGAATGTAGACTGGGACGGCAATGAGCTTTTACTTTCAGATATTCTGGGTACCGAAGGAGATCTGATTCAAAAGAACCTGGACGATGAAATTGACAGGGAGCTGCTGGTTACAGCCATGACCAAGCTGAGCCGCCGTGAAAAAAGAATCATGGAAATGCGGTTTGGCCTGAACAACCAAAGGGAGAAAACCCAAAAGGAAGTAGCCGATATGCTAGGGATCTCCCAGTCCTACATTTCCCGGCTGGAAAAAAGAATTCTTGGACGGCTGAAAAAGGAGATCAGTCGTATGCTGTGATGAACCGGGAGTTAGGGGCTTCAATTGTGGAAATAATTGCATATTTATTTCCTCAAATCCATGAAACAAAAAGATTTTTTCTCCCTCCCAAGGCCATGACACACTGTGTTGCAAGGCCTGTCAAGGGGTGAGAAGGATATTTTCAAATCACTGAAACAGTATATTTGGCACCTCAAAGGAAAAAATGTAAATAGGGTTTTAAAGGGATCAGGAACCGCAAATCGGTTTATCATGAATTGTACCGTTAGGAGTCTTTCCGCGGTTCCTGATGTATAGTTTTACCCGAATCCTTGAAACCCCATTCCTGAATGGGAGGTGCCTTATGATCAACAAAGTTGAAATCTGTGGAGTCAACACGTCCAAACTTCCTGTATTAACAAACAAACAAAAGGATGAACTGTTTAAGAAAATAAAAAAGGGTGACAAGAGTGCAAGGGAGGAGTTTATCCGGGGAAACCTGAGGCTTGTTTTAAGCGTTATTCAACGCTTTAACAACCGTGGAGAGCATGTGGATGACCTGTTTCAGGTTGGTTGCATAGGGCTTATCAAAGCGATTGACAATTTCGACTTAACGCAAAACGTGAAGTTTTCAACGTATGCCGTTCCAATGATCATCGGTGAAATCCGCAGGTACCTGCGGGACAACAATTCAATCCGGGTCAGCCGTTCCCTGAAGGATATCGCCTACAAAGCGCTTCAGGCCAAGGAAAAGCTGACCAATACCCTGTCGAGAGAGCCATCGGTTACTGAAATTGCTCAGGAAATGAATGTTCCCAGAGAGGATGTTTTACTGGCCCTCGATGCCATTCAGGACCCCATTTCGCTTTTCGAGTCTGTCTATCATGACGGTGGTGATGCCATTTATGTAATGGATCAGGTGAGTGATGAAAAAAACAATGATGACAATTGGCTGGAGAACATTTCAATCAATGAGGCCATCTCACGCCTGTCCGATCGCGAAAGGATGATTGTCGATTTGCGTTTTTTCAGGGGAAGAACCCAAATGGAGGTAGCCGAAGAAATTGGTATTTCTCAGGCGCAGGTGTCCCGCCTTGAAAAAGCGGCCCTGAAGCACATGCGTAAATACGTTTAGAATTTTCCTGACCACTTCTTTATGGCCGATCTTCAGAATAAATTGTATGGGATAACTTTTTTGAAGGTGCGGCCATGCAGCAGGATATAAAAAACCTGGAGCGCAGCGGAATACAGCTGCCAACCTCCAATGTGTTCAGAATTGGAGAACTAAGGCAGAAGGAGGTTATCAACCTTGGTGACGGCAGAAGGCTTGGGTTTGTAAAAGATATTGAATTCAGCCTCGAGACGGGAAGGCTTGTTTCGCTTATATTGCCGGGGCCATGGTCACTGTTCAGAGCCTTTGGAACAGAAGCGGAAATGGTTATTCCCTGGAGGGATATCCGCAAAATCGGTGAAGAGATTATTCTGGTTGATATAAAGGATGGGTAAGGAAACGTTTATTATACAGCCTATGTACATTACTGCGGGGATTTTGTCATGCGAAATCCCCTTTCTGTACTCTTCTATTAATTTGGGTGTAAATTATCCGATAATCAATATAGAAGTTAGAAAAGGAGGGCATGTTATGAAATGTCCTTATTGTTCCCATCCGGAAGACAAGGTGATTGATTCCCGTCCCACGGATGAAGGGGCTACGATCCGCAGACGGCGAGAATGTCTCGGATGCCAGAAGCGGTATACCACTTATGAAAAGGTTGAATATATGCCGCTGATGGTCATTAAAAAGGACAAGTCCCGTCAGCAGTACAACCGGGAGAAGCTGATGAACGGGATATTGCGGGCCTGCGAAAAGCGTCCGGTTTCCATCAGTGAAATCGATAATTTAATCGATAATGTGGAGTCTCAGATTTATAACACCCTTGAAAGGGAGGTTACCAGCACTGAGATCGGTGAAAAGGTCATGGAGGAGATCCGCAAGCTTGATGAGGTTGCCTATGTCCGTTTTGCTTCGGTATACCGTCAGTTCAAGGATATTGACACCTTTATGGATGAATTGCAGAAGATCAAGACCGAAAAATAGCGGAGGCGTAACTTGGCAAGTTTTGATGTTTCCCACCTGAACCGGATTGTAAAAGAAACCCTGAATATGATTGATAAAAGCCGTGATGCAATATTTGACATCGCGGAGGGTGCCCGCCGGGAATGCAGCAGGCTGGAAGAAGAACTAAACGAACTGAAGCTGGAGGCAAAGGTCATTATTGAGCAAAGTGACCTTCTTGAGGTTGAGCTGAAAAAAAGCAGAATGAGGCTTGCCACCATCAGCAAAAGCTTTGACAGGTACACACAGGATGATATCCGGACTGCTTACGAAAGCGCCGATAAGGTACGGGTTGAACTGGCAATTAACCGGGAGCGTGAGAAGTTTGCAATCCAGCGCAGAAATGACTTGGAACGCCGCATCAAGGAAGCCTATGGCACCGTTTCCAAGGCTGAGTCGCTGGTAAGTCAGGTTGGAACCATTATGGATTATCTTTCGGGAGATCTGAGTAACCTCAATGATCATCTGGATGATTCGGAAAAGAGAAAATATCTTGCGATTCGTGTGATTAAAGCCCAGGAAGAGGAGCGCAGCAGGGTAGCCCGAGAAATACACGACGGTCCTGCCCAGTCCATGTCCAATGTTGTTCTGAAGGCTGAAATTTGTGAGAAATTGATCGACATCAATATCGATCAGGCTCGCAGTGAATTGCAGAATTTGAAGAAGATTGTCCGGGAGTCGCTGAAGGATGTCAGGCGAATCATCTATGACCTTCGCCCCATGTCACTTGAGGATCTGGGGCTTTTACCCACTCTGCAGAAATATGTGGAAAGCTTTTCACTTGAGACAGGTATTGACATTATTTTTTACCGTCGTGGCCTGGACATGGTGGTGGATGATAAAAACCTGAACCTGACTATCTTCAGAGTTGTTCAGGAGGCACTGAACAATATCCGAAAACACTCAAATGCTAAAACCGGGGAAGTACGGGTTGAATTCACCCCGATGAGTGTTTCACTGAAAATTTCTGATAACGGACAGGGCTTTGACGCAAACGCATTACAGGTTGACAAAGATGATCACAGCGGTGGCTTCGGGCTTATGAGCATGAAGGAGCGCATTGAACTGATGCTCGGAAAAATGGAAATCTCTTCACAACCGGGGAAGGGCACTGTCGTAAAGGTTGTTTTACCACATTCGGAAGAATGAAAGGAGTCCTGTTATGGAACGAATACGCATTATGCTTGCAGAAGATCACTCCATGATACGCCAGGGGCTGAGGCAGCTGATTGAGTTGGAAAACGACATCAAGGTAGTTTCTGAAGCCTCCAATGGTGAAGAGGCGGTAAGCTATTTCTTTATGGAACAGCCCGATGTTGTGCTGATGGATATCAACATGCCCAAGCTGAACGGTTTACAGGCATTGGAAGCCATCAAACAAAAAAGTCCGGACGCGAAGATCATCATGTTAACCATCCACCAGGACAGGGAATATCTTTTCAAAGCTCTGCAGCTTGGTGCCAACGGCTATGTGCTGAAGGATGCGGATGGAACTGTGCTGATAGAAGCCATTCGTAAGGTTAACCTGGGTGATGCCTACATACAGCCAACCATGGCGCGGGAATTGATCGTGGAGTTTAAGCGGTATACTTCCGGTGAAACCGGCGCCTCCCGTAAAAACAACCTGCTAAGCGACAGGGAGCTTGAGGTGCTGGCTCTGATCGCCAAAGGGCTTCTGAACAAGGAAATCGCCAAGAAGCTTTTTATCAGTGAAAAAACGGTGAAGAACCATATCTCAAACATCTTCAAGAAACTGAATGTTTCCGACAGAACGCAGGCCGCCGTATACGCGCTGAAAAACAATCTTGTGCAATAGAAGATATACCTGACACGGTGTATTGCCTGCAATCATCATTGATCAGCATCATAAAACATCCACGATCGGTATCGTCATTCCCGTGCAGCTTAAGCAGATATGCACCATTGCCGGCACGGTTCACTATCCAAACGGGCGGCGCATAAGGAATCGTCTTTCACCTCATTCAATAGTGCCAGCTTCTTTAAAATTATCGATGCCCGTCTGAATATGACCGTGAATAAATGGAAGAACTTCTTCCTGCTTGATATCAAGAACATACGCGAACTCATCATACAAAGCTTTTTCCGCATCTCGCAGGAATCGTTCATCCGATACGTAGAGTTTTTTACCAGTCTGGCTTAAATCCTTCTGACGCAGATACAGCGTTTTGATCAGCTTCACAAGCGCAGGGCGATCGTTTCCGGCAAGAATTTGCTTATACTGCTCTTTTCTTTTGGTTTCGTTATCAATCCAAATTGTATCTTCATCCGGCATGGTTTGAATCAATGCATAAATCTCTTCTACGGAGAGGGTAGGGTGCATCTTTGCTTCTATTTTCTCCTGTCCAATGGGTAAATAAAAGGTCAAATTTTTATCAAAAACGGGTTTCAGCTCATAATATGGCCGAACCGCATGGCCGATTTCCATCTCCCGTGTTCCGGTAATCCTGCAAACGCCATAGTTCTCATAGATGATAGTATCACCTGCTGAAAACATGTGCGCACCTCCTTTCAAAAAATAAAAAACATGCTACCCGCCGAAACTGGACTTACGTCCCGCAAAGCGAACAACACGTTTGGCATTTATTATTATATCAAATTTTCTCACAAAGTTCAAACAGACTAAAGCAACCCCCGAACAGGGCAATATACCGTAACTTTTTCTCTTTACCAGGGTAATTCTTTTAGGGTATAATAGGTAAAATATTTTCCCGGCACAGGGAGGGGTTCTTACAATGAAAATTGAAATCATGGATACAACCTTGAGAGATGGTGAGCAAACCCCAGGGGTTTCTTTTTCTCATACCGAAAAGTTCAATATTGCAAAAATTCTGCTCGAAGAGGTACAGATGGATCGGATCGAAGTGGCTTCTGCCCGGGTCTCAAAGGGCGAAATGGAAGCTGTGAAGCTGATCTCAGGCTGGTGCAAGGCAAAAGGCTATCTGAATCGCCTTGAAGTTTTGGGTTTCGTTGATGGTACGCTCTCCGTGGACTGGATTATTGAATCCGGGGCCAGGGTCTTGAACCTGTTATGCAAGGGTTCGCTGAAGCATGTGCAGTATCAGCTGAAGAAAACACCCGAAGAGCATATCCGGGATATAAAAAACGTCTTAGGCTACGCGAAGAAGAATGGAATCCGCTGTAATATTTATCTGGAAATTTGGTCGGAGGGTATTATGAATTCCCCCGAATATGTATATCAACTCATTGATGCCCTGAAGGACGAGGGTATCGAAAGGTTTATGCTTCCAGACACTTTGGGGATATTGGATCCCGAGCAAACCTATCAGTATGTGCGGGCGATGGTGGAAAGATATCCGCAGGTTCACTTCGACTATCATTCCCACAACGATTACGACATGTCGGCGGCAAACACGCTGATGGCTGTAAAGGCAGGTGCTCTCGGGGTACATACCACCGTGAACGGTTTGGGTGAAAGAACCGGAAATGCTCCCCTTTCCAGCGTCGTAGGCGTCTTGAAGGATTTTTGCCCGGATATTGAGTTGGCGGTGGAAGAAACCAAGCTGACAAAGATCAGTAAAATCGTCGAAGCTTTTTCCGGTATCCGCATACCCGGCAACAAGCCCATTATCGGCGAAAATGTTTTCACACAGACCAGTGGAATTCATGCTGACGGGGACAATAAGGGGAATCTGTACTTCAACAACCTGATGCCCGAGCGCTTTGGCAGGCTCCGTAAATACGCGTTGGGTAAGTCCTCTGGAAAGGCCAGTATTGTAAAGAACCTCGAAGAGCTTGGAATCGAGCTTGACAAGGAATCCATCCGGAAAATCACCGACAGAATCGTTGAGCTTGGTGATAAGAAGGAAAGCATCACCACCGATGATCTGCCTTATATCATCTCGGATGTTTTGCGTACCGGTGAAGCAGAAAACAAGATCAAGCTGCGCAACTACTATATTTGCCATGCCCGTAACTTAAAGCCGGTTTCCACAGTCAGCCTGGAGATAGACGGCAAGGTTTACGAACAAACCTCCAACGGTGATGGGCAGTATGATGCTTTTATGAAAGCAATTACCAAAATATATGAACAAATTCAAAAGCCAATGCCGCATTTGATCGACTACATCGTGACCATCCCTCCCGGAGGGAAAACCAACGCGCTGGTGGAAACCGCCATTACCTGGCAGTTTGGCCGGGAGTTCAAGACCAGGGGGCTGGATTCCGACCAGACAGCTTCGGCTATCAAGGCTACGATGAAAATGTTGAATATGATTGAGGATGTGAAGCTGCAGAACGGATCATGCTTATAAACCATTTGCCCTATAATGGGGCACAAATTCATGATAAACTCTAATGTAACTCTAATGAGAACCAAAAGAATTTCAAATCCAGAGTTCTTATAATACATTTAAATGATATAAAGGCTTCCGGAAATTATTCAAACGGGGTGCATCGTTGCACCCTGCTCATCTATGAAAACCCCGTAAGCCTTTCGTGTTCAGGAGGGTAATAAAAATGTCACTGATCGGGAATTTACTCTGGATTGTGCTTGGAGGGCTTGCTTCCAGCATTTTATGGTTAATTGGCGGCTTATTGGCCTGTTTAACCATTGTTGGTATTCCCTTTGGCATACAATGCTTTAAAATAGGCGGTCTGGTATTAACCCCCTTTGGCAGGGATGTGGAGGTAGGTCGTTTCGGCGTTGGAGGTCTTGTTGGAAACATCCTGTGGATTGTTTTCCTTGGCTGGGAATTGTGCCTGTTGCATCTAGCGATCGGTTTGGTTTTCTGTATTACCATCATTGGAATACCCTTCGGGTTGCAGCACTTTAAGCTGGCGAAGCTGGCGCTGCTGCCATTTGGGGCTGAAATTCATTCCCGATAAGGGGTTTACATATTGTGGTTTTTTCAAATGCCGGGGGATGAACCTCCGGCTTAGAAAACCGTTGTTATGGGAAACATTTATATATTCTTTCCCTTATAAGGTTCAATCAATTTACATTTGATATTAACGATTTCAATAGATGCATAACCTCCCGGTTTGGGCGCCTTCAGCACATGAAGGCCCTTTTTTTACGCGCGGCATGTGCACGCCCTTGACGGTGAAAATCTGTTACGGGGGTTGATACCACCAATCGTTAGCCAAAGGCAAGGGAATTGAAAAAATTTTCCCGGAACGATTGACAAGAAATCTTGTCCCGTGATATATTATACTAAACCGATGAAGTGGAAATAAAATTGGAAGATGCACCATACAGAGAGCGGGTCGTTTGCTGAGAGACCCGTGGAAAGCAGTCCGATAAATGGACCACCGAGGGTAAGGTGAAAGGCATTTGCCGAGTATCTGAAACGTAAGCCGGCGTTAGCGGCGGAAAATGTGTTGGCATTTTCACGAAGTGGATCAGGTTTGATCAATAAAGGTGGCACCGCAGATTTTTACAGTCTGTCCTTTAACCAGGGCAGGCTGTTTTTGTTTGCCTGAAAGATCGCTTCCCGGAAATGCGTGGACCTTTTCTGTATCTTCAAAATTGTTGTTGGCGGTAAATCCGCACGAAAGGAGAATTATTATGGAAAAGACAGTCGCAGCGCAAAAGAGAGTGTTAAAGAGTGAGGAAAAAAGCGGCATTAGGGTCAGGGATCTTATCCTGATAGGGGTGTTGCTGGCAGCAGGAGCGGTGCTGAAGTACTTCGCCGGTTCAATCATCAACATTGGAGGCGTAAAGCCGAATTTCGTTATCGCCATGTATTGCCTGGGAATCCTGCTTGTAAGGCCCAAGCTCTACGAAAGCGCCATCATCGGGCTTCTTGCCGGGGCCATATGCCAATTCCTGCCCGGAACACCGTGGTTGAATTTTATCTCGGAACTGCTCGGTGCAGTTGTGATGGGATTGATGATTCATGCGGTGATCAAAATTGGCAAGGTCAATTTCACTCCTGCAGTGGCAACCTTTGTGAGTACCCTTATCAGCGGCAGCGTATTTGTCTCCTGCCTGTTTCTCTTCCTGAGCGCTGAGAAATCGGCACTGATGGGCTATATCCCCATCGTACTGGGAACAGCGGTTATCAATACAATATTGGTACAATTGTTATACATCCCCCTGAAGCTTGCCTTGAAGCAGGAATAAAAGGAGTGCCATACGATGATTACCATTGACGGACTTACGTTTCAATATAAAAACAGCCGGAAAAACGCCCTTGAGAATATCAGCCTGACCATCAGGGACGGTGATTTTCTGGGGATTATCGGAGAAAGCGGCGCGGGGAAAACCACCTTCATCCGCACCGTCAACGGCATCATTCCGCATCACTTTCCCGGAGATTACTACGGCAGTGTGAAAATAGACGGGGAGGACACCTTTGATGTGACCCCCAGCACCATCTCGCTGAAGGTCGGAACGGTGTTTCAGGATATAGACAGCCAGATGATTTCTTCGGTGGTGGAGGATGAGATTCTTTTTGGCCTTGAGAACTATTCGGTTCCGCGGGAAGAGATTGAATCCAGGCTGGTGGGCGCATTGGAAGCAGTGGGTATCCCGCAGCTGAGATATCGAAATATTGCGCATTTAAGCGGAGGCCAGAAGCAGAAGGTTGCCCTTGCGGCCATCATTGCCCTGCGGCCGAAGATACTATTGCTGGACGAACCCACCAGCGAGCTTGATCCGCAAAGCTCGCTGGCTATCTTCCGGCTTTTAAGGGAGCTGAACGAAAGCTACGGTCTGACAATTGTCGTGGTGGAGCAAAAAATTATGTTGCTCAGTGAATTTGTAAAAGAAGTGGCTGTGATGAAGGATGGAAAAGTGATCCTGCACGGTCCTGTCCGCGAGGTGTTGAAAAACGCCGTGGAGCTTGAAAAATCCGGGATCAACTGTCCTCGTGTCGTAACCCTTTCAAACAGGCTGATGGAAATGGGCGTGCGGCTTGATGGCGTTTGTGTCACAGTCGATGAAGCGCAAGCCATGGCGGGGAGGCTTATGTATGATTGAATTGAAAAATGTATGCTTTACCTATCACGAGGAAAGCACACTGAAAAATGTATCCTTTCATATCGGCAAAGGAGAATTTGTGGCTCTGATCGGCTCAAACGGCGCGGGAAAATCTACGCTGACAAAGCTTATGAACGGGCTTTTGAAGACTTCTTCAGGAACGGTTACCGTCATGGGCATGGATACGAAAAAGGCAAAATCCAGCGTTCTGGCCAGGCATATCGGCTTTCTGTTCCAAAATCCCGACCGGCAGATCTGCAAAAATACCGTCGCGGAAGAAATCCGCTTTGGGCTGGAGCAGGTTTTACAGGACAAAACATTGATAGAACAACGCGTTAACAGCATCATTGAGCAGTTCGGATTTGATCCGTCCGCCAACCCATTTCAGCTGAGCAGAGGGGAACGTCAGCAGCTGGCGCTTGCTTCGGTCATCGCTGCCGAACCTGAAATTCTGGTGCTCGATGAACCTACAACGGGGTTGGATTATGGTGAGTGTACCAAAATCATGAGCTTCATTCAACAGTTGAACAATCAAGGAATTACGGTAATCATGGTCTGCCATGACATGGAGATTGTGCTGGATTTTGCAGGAAGAATTTTGGTGCTTTCAGAGGGCAGGCTCATCGCCGATGGTGATACGAGAGATATCTTCCGACAGGAGGATACTCTGAAGCAGGCTTCTGTTCTTCCGCCGCAGATCGCACAGCTGGCACTTCGCCTGGGGAGCGGTTTTGAAAAGGTGTTTACAGCAGAGGAAATGGCTGAGGCTCTCGCCGAAAAGACAAGGCCGCAGTTTTTCAGCCGAGAGGGGAGGGATAGCCATGAAAGGTTTTCTGGATTATGCGCCGGGTAATTCATTTTTTCATCAGTTAAATCCGCTGACCAAGCTGCTGCTGTCCTTATTTGTCTCCATAGCAGCCTTCGTGGGTGGCAGCCCAATATTCATCATTGCGCTTGTGGGCTTAAACCTCGCCCTGGCAGCAAGCTCTGGCATATTCAGCCGCGGTGTTTCACTGCTGAAGGGCCTCTTAAAATTCTCTGCCATGATCTTTATCCTCCAATTGCTTCTGGTGCGCAGAGGAGATGTGCTGGTGCGGCTGCCCATGAACATCGTCATCACCGATATCGGGCTTACCTCTGCGCTGATGATCGTTCTGCGCCTCATTGCCGGAACCATGCCTCTGGCGCTGATGCTGTCCATCACGCAGATGAACGATTTATCCAATGTTCTGGTGACGAAATGCAGAATCCCTTATAAGTATGCCTTTGCTCTGACAACAGCCATCCGCTTCATTCCGATTTTCTCACAGGAGATGGCGGGCATTATTGAAGCGCAGACCTCCAGAGGGGTTCAAATGGATACGCGGAATATTTTTAAAAAGGTAGGGTTGATCTTTCCTCTGTGCGTACCGCTGCTGATCACCTCGGTGAAAAAAATAGAAGATAGCGCGATTTCTGCGGAAATAAGGGGTTTTCACCTGCGCACAGCGAAAAGCTGCTATAAAGGATATCCGATAAAACCGGCTGACAGCCTGGCCCTGGTTACCTCCGCCCTGCTGGTAACTCTGGCCTTTATCCTGTGAGTCACGGTAGTCGCAGGGACGGTGCTTTTCGACGTAACCAGGATGTCACCTGTAAAGGCACCCTTGACATTGTCAAGCTTGAAGGTGGCGGGGTGTCCAGATTTGATTGAACACATCTGGATAATACTGATTGGTCGTTTGAAGCTTGATAAAATACTTCCGCCTTCCCGACCGCATCCGGGTGTGTGTGGTGTGCACCATGATGTCAAAGGAATCCGGTGCGAGAAAGATGTTTGCAAGCAGAAAAAGATGAGATACAATAGAGATTAACATAAATTATGCAAAGGATGATCTTTTTGAAGGAAATACTTCTTGGAAACATAGCCATAGCCCTTGGCGCAGTGCACGCAGGTGTAAAGGTTGTCTGCGGATATCCGGGGACGCCCTCAACCGAGGTACTCGAAAGCGTTGCGCACTTCAATCGGGATGGCAGAATTAATGTGGAATGGTCCACCAATGAAAAGGCTGCTCTTGAAATAGCTGCCGGCGCTTCATACTGCGGAACAAGAAGCATGGTGACGATGAAGCAGGTAGGCCTGAATGTGGCCTCCGATCCGCTGATGAGCCTTGGTGTCATCGGCACGAAGGGCGGAATGGTGGTTGTTGTCGCGGATGATCCCGGCCCCATCTCTTCACAGACTGAGCAGGACACCCGCCACTTTGGAAAGTATGCCAATATACCCGTTTTAGATCCGTCTTCTCCGGAGGAAGCCTATGAGATGGCCCAATATGCCTTTGAATTGTCCGAGCAGCTTCATCTTCCGGTGATTCTTCGGCCTACGACGAAGGTATGCCACAGCAGTGGTACGGTGGAAACCACCGGAACGGTATATGAATACCAACCGGAAGGCTTTATAAAGGATCCGAAGTGGGTTATCTTTCCGCCTCTTTCCTATCGGCGGCACCTTGAGATTGAAAAACAGCAACAGGAAATTTCCGAGCTGTTTGATCAGCTTCCCTTCAACCGGATTGAGGGAGAGGGGAAAAGCGGAATTGCTGCAGGCGGGGTTACCTATGCCATAGTGAAGGATATTATCGAAGCCTTTCATTTAGAGGTTACGCTGCTGAAATCCGGAGCGGTTTTTCCGCCGCCAAACGGGCTGTATGAGGAATTCCTGAAGCGGGTTGAAAGGGTTCTGGTGCTGGAGGAATTGGATCCGGTCATAGAGGAGCAGCTCTACCACGTTTTAGCGCTTAAGAACCTCCACAGGCCTATCTGTGGTAAGCTGGACGGCTTTGTATCTCCTGCTGGAGAATTGAAGTTTGACAATACTCTGAAAATCATAGAGAAATATTTAGGCATGGAGCTAGCCTCCAGCAACGCAGCACCGCCCATGGAATTGCCCATGCGCGCGCCGGTTCTTTGTGCCGGGTGCCCCCATCGGGCCAGCTTTTACGCAGTAAAAAAGGCGATGCAGGGTAAGAAAGCTGCATTCTGCGGTGATATCGGATGTTATACCCTTGGGAACGGCAAGCCCCTGGAGATGACCGATACCTGCCTTTGTATGGGCGCCGGTATCACCATCGCACAGGGAATTAAAAAGGCGGAGCCCGATACACATGCCTTTGCCTTTATCGGGGACAGCACCTTCTTTGCATCGGGCATGACTGGCCTGGCGAATGCGGTTTACAACCAGACCGACATCAATGTGATCATTCTGGACAATTCCACCACCGCCATGACCGGGCATCAGCCCCATCCTGGTACCGGAAAAACCATAATGGATACGATGTCGCAGAAAATAGACATCTATTCCGTCGCGAAGGCGTTGAATGTTGGATTTGTGGAAAGGTTGAACCCCTTTGACCAGAAAAAAGCCATTGAAACGGTAAAAAATGCTGCGGAACATGAAGGTGTCAGCGTGATTATCTTTGAGGCTCCGTGCATTGCCTTATTCAAGCCTCAGACAGTATATCGAATAGAAAACTGCATCGGCTGCCGCAAATGCATCCGGGAGATTGGCTGTCCGGCCATGTCCGTCAGCAACGGCAAGGTGGAGATCAACGATACTCTGTGCTATGGCTGTGGGCTATGTGTGAATGTATGCCCCACCAACTGCATCCATCAGGAGGGTCGGCTATGAATATCATCATTTCAGGTGTAGGCGGGCAGGGAACCATTCTCGCATCCAAAATTCTGGCTGCCAGTGCGGTGCTTGAAGGCAGAAACGCAAGAACGGGAGAGACCATCGGCATGAGTCAGCGCGGCGGTTGTGTTATCAGTCATGTCAGAACCGGTGATGTACATTCGGCCTATATCCCAGCCGGGAATGCGGATCTGCTGCTCTCCTTCGAAATATGCGAAGGGGCCAGAAGCCTGCCTCAATTAAAAAAGGGCGGACAGGCTATCATCAATCTGGCCACCGTCACGCCGGTTTCTGCAAACCTTGGGAAGACCGGCTATGACACCGCTAAAATGAAGGAATACATTGCACAAAACAGCAACGCTGTTTTTGTAGATGCCGACAGCCTTGCAAAGGCATGCGGATCGGTGAAGGCGGCCAACACCGTGCTGATCGGTGTGGCATTCGGCCTCGATGCCCTGGATGTGTCCAAAGAAAGCTTGATTCAAGCCATTCGGGACAATGTCAAACCCAGTTTTTTTGATTTGAACATGAAAGCTTTTGACGCAGGCATAAAAGCTGCGAAGGAGATGAAATAAATGCAGAAAGCAGTAGATTTTAACCAATTAAGGAATGCTGTCCTGTATGCGGCGAAAAACAGCCCGTTCTACCAGAAGACTTTCTCTGAAAAGCAGGTGGAGATAGACAGGATCAATACCATGGAGGACTTCGAAAAGCTGCCCTTTAGTGACAAGCATGAGCTTCGGGAAGCATATCCGCTGGGGCTTCAGGCCGTTCCGGACGAAGAGGTGGTACGAATCCATTCATCATCGGGGACAACAGGCAACCCTGTTATCATTCCTTACACCCGCGAGGATGTGGATAACTGGGCTTTGATGTTTGCCCGCTGTTATGAAATCGCAGGCATTACAAAACTGGACCGAATCCAGATCACCCCGGGATATGGCTTGTGGACAGCAGGCATCGGCTTCCAGGCAGGCTGTGAAAGGCTTGGGGCCATGGCCATTCCCATTGGTCCCGGGAACACCGAAAAGCAGCTGCAGCTGATGATGGACTTGAAATCCACTGTTCTTTGCGCCACCTCATCCTATGCGCTGCTGCTTGCAGAAGAGGTGCAGAAAAGGGGCATTCGTGACAGGATTAAACTGAAGCGTGGGGTCATTGGATCCGAGCGATGGGGCGATCTGATGCGTGAGCGTATTGCCAATGAGCTTCAGATTGAATTGTTTGATATATATGGATTGACGGAAATGTATGGTCCCGGTATCGGTATTGATTGCGAAAAGCATGAGGGAATCCATTACTGGAATGATTTCTTCTATTTTGAGATCATTGATCCCACTACAGGAAAGGTTCTGCCGGATGGTGAATTCGGTGAGCTGGTCATCACGACACTGAAAAAAGCGGCAGCACCGCTGATCCGTTACCGCACCCATGACCTGACACGGATGATCCCCCAACCTTGCAGCTGTGGCAGGGAGTACCCGATGATCGACCGGATCATTGGAAGAACCGATGATATGATCAAGGTGAAGGGAGTCAATATCTACCCCGGCCAGATTGAAGACGCATTAAGAACCGTGAACGGCCTTTCCAGTGAATATCAGGTTATAATTGAGCATGCGGACGGCAAGGATAATATGACGCTAAAGGTGGAAACCTGTGCAAATGCGGATAAAGGAAAGGTCTGTGAACAGATACAGTACATTTTCAAGCAGAAGATAGGGATTAAAATCCAGTGTGAATGCATGAATCTGGGAGAGCTCCCGCGCTCCGAGAAAAAAGCAAAACGGGTCTTTGATTATCGGGATAAATAATCATATGCAATATCACATTCATCAGATCTTTGAGCCCCCACCTCAATAAGTGGGGGTTCTTTGTTCCTTCCCTTTTCAAGGGTATTAGCATTTTTCATGGAATGAACTATAATAGGACTACTCGATTTCCCCTGAAACCTTTGATATTTAATAATTATTTTCCAAACTCATGCATAGGATTTTAATAATGATTGTTCATATTCCGGACGAACAGAATCCTTTTCGTTCAGAGGGGGGAGCCATGGATTCCAAAAAAAGCTATAAGCCTATGATTTCAAACAAAATGAAAACGCAAACGCTGAAACCGATGAAAAAAAGTCCAATCAATTGGACAGCAATCATCGGAGTATTACTAATCCTTGCCGCAATTATATATCTTGTATTATCTCTCATTCCAAAGGATGGAAAAAAGAAGGGTGGAGATACGGTTCAGGTTACATATGATCTTCAGGTGGTGAGAGAGGAACAGAAAAGTGTGGACGAAGGACATTCACCGTGGAAATTGGATCCGGTTTTTGTCACACAGGTATTTGTAAGCCTGAAGATATCTCCGAATGGCATACAGGGAGATTATCCTGTTCGCACAGAAGAACTGAAGCTCATTGAGAGTTCAAACAAAGAAGCCGTTGTTCAGGTTTCCAGCAGCAGGACTCAAATTAAATATGTATATCTGAAGCGGCTTGTCAGAAAGGACGATACGGGCATTTGGACGGTTACGGCCTATGAAACCGCAGATGTGAATAAAACACCGGAAAATCTTATTCCAGAGAAACAAAAGGACACTGAAAAGAAGGAAAACATAGAGAAAAAGGAGAACATAGAGAAAAAGGAGAACATTGAGAAAAAGGAGAACATCGAGAATAAAGAGAACAAAGAAAACAAAGAAAACATAGGGGGAAAGGGTGAAACCAAGCCATAAACATTCTTGGCAGGTATAGTTTCATTTTTCCTGTAAAATGAAGATTTGACCACCGATTACGGGCAAGCGGCAGATAAAAACGGTAAGAAAAAAGAGCCTTTCATTTTCTGAAAGGCTCTTGGTGGGCGATGAGGAACTCGAATCCCCGACTTTCACTACGTCAAAGTGACACTCTACCAACTGAGTTAATCGCCCGTGCGCGTAATTTATTATACACAGATTCACAGGATTAATCAAGATGAAAAAAATGATTTTTTGGGGAACTTACACTCATTACACGAATGAATAGCCAAAGAGAACAGCACAAGAGCAGTCCTCGATAACATCTGCGGGTAACATAGAAATATCCACAAAATATACAAAATCCACGCCGCTGTCTTTTATGCGCTTCTCCCATGTTTCATTTAACTGCATATTGACTCCTTTTAATTATCCATATATTTGCATAAAAACCTAAAACGAAATTGCCATTGAAGGTTTAAATTAAGGCAAACTTAAGGTTGGCTGAAAAATGAATTAAGCCTGGCGGATTATACTGGAAAGGTACCAAGCAAATTGGAGGGTAATCCATGAAATCTGCCGCCAGAAACAGAAGAATTGCATTATATTTTTTAGCCCCGAGCCTTGCCGGGTTTTCTATCTTCTACATTCTTCCGTTCTTTGCAGGGGGATACTATTCATTAGTTTCCAGCCCCATCAATGGAAAATTCGTTGGACTGACAAACTATACGAATCTATTGAATAACTCCGTATTCTTAAACGCAGCAAAGAATACACTTGTTTTCACAGGTGTAAGTGTGCCGCTGAACATGGCTTTTTCGCTGGGATTTGCCATGCTCCTTGCCCGAAAGATCTACATGAAAAGAATACTTCGCACCCTATTTATCACCCCGTTGGTTATCCCGGTAGCCTCTGTTGTTTTGGTGTGGCAGATCCTCTTTAACTCGACTGGTACGGTGAATTAAATACTGAATGCTTTGGGCTTTCGGACCATTGATTGGCTGGGCAGTGACTGGGCAAGACTGGTTGTTGTCATTGTATATCTCTGGAAAAACACGGGCTATAATATGATTTTGTTTCTTGCCGGGCTACAGAATATTCCGGTGGAATATTACGAGTCGGCGGGGATAGATGGTGCTGGCTTTTTCAGAAAGTTTACCGGTATCACCTGTGTTTATCTTACCCCGACTGCGTTTTTTGTGATGATTATGTCGATCATCAATTCCTTCAAGGTTTTCAGGGAAACCTGGATGCTGGCCGGTGACTATCCTCACGACAGCATTTACATGCTGCAGCATTATATGAACAACATGTTTGCTTCGCTGGATTATCAGAAGCTAACATCTGCGGCATATTTGATGGCACTACTGATTGCATTGCTGGTTTTCCTCGTATTTTCCATGGAGCGGAAGATTGGAAAATCTATTTATTAGCCAGTTCATGGGGCAGAGGAATGTTTTGCCTGGACTTGTGCGGAGTGGGTGTCAGAAAGGTAAGATATGAGAAGTATACAAAAAAACAGAATCACAAGAATCATGCGAAAAGCAAGCCGTACCATGATGAGATCCCTACTCACGGTGTTTGCGGCTGTTCCGGCAATCCTGATTATTTTACCACTGGTGATTACGCTGACAAATTCGCTGATGAGTGAGGATGAGATCAACTATTCCTATTTTTCCACACTGACAAAAAACCTGCGTTCAGGCGCGAACTCCGATGCCTTATATCATGGAATAAAGCTGATTCCAGACCTGGCCACCATCAACCAGTATTATCAGGTGCTGATACATAAAACCCAATATCATTTTTTGTTCTGGAATTCAGTCGGTGTCGTTGTGCCCATCGTCGCCGGGCAAATCGCAGTTGCATCCATGGCGGCCTATGCTTTTGCCAAAATCCCGTTTAAAGGCCGTAATGCCCTGTTCTTTATCTATATCGTAGTGATGATGATGCCGTATCAGGTTACTCTGGTACCGAACTATATCATCGTCAACCTGCTGGGCCTTTTGGATGATACCAAGTCCATCATCCTTCCGGGTGTATTCAGTGCTTTTGGTGTATTCCTTCTTCGACAGTACATGATTTCAATACCGGATGCCTATTGTGAATCAGGAGTGGTGGATGGTGCAAACTCCCTTCAGATATTTTTGAAGATTGTCCTGCCCATGTCCAAAGCGGGTATCGCATCACTGGCGATATTGGTCTTTATTGATAATTGGAACATGGTGGAACAGCCCTTGATATTCCTGACGGATCATACGAAAACGATGCTTTCGGTTTTTCTGTCAACCATTAACAACAATGAGCGGGGGATTGCATTTGCGGCATCCTCAATCTATATGGCTCCAATGCTGTTGGTTTTCCTGTACGGTGAGAATTATCTGGTAGATGGGATTCGGCTGTCGGGACTAAAAGCATAAAGCAGGAATGAAATGGACAGGAGGCATATACCAATATGCATGAAACAGATGAGACATTCGCAGCCAACAGGAAACAAAAGGTTACAAAAGCCATGGTTGTATTTATAGGGGTTATGGTCGCCCTTGCCTTTCTTTCAAACACCATCAATCACCTATCTCTCCCAAGGGTCAGGACGGAATGGCCCTCAAGGGGCTCTATCGTCAGGGAGATCAAAATGGATGGGAAGATTGTAGCAAAGAAGAACTTTGAATTCTTTATACCATCAGCCATGCAGGTTTTAGAGGTTAACATCCATACGGGCGACCAGGTAAAAAAGGGTCAAACGCTTCTAAGGCTTGATACAAGTGGAATACAGAAGCAGCTGCTGGATGAAACCGACCGGTACGAGCAAAAGAAAATTAATCTGGAGCTGCTTAAGCTGAAATCAGGCTCCGATCTTGCATCCTACGATGAAGTCATTGAGCAGGCTCAGATTCAACTGGAAAGGGCCAGGGCTGATTTTGAGCGCATCCAGGTTCTGGTGGAGCAGGGCTCTGAAACTGGAGAAAACCTGAAGAATGCATCCAGAAAACTTGACGATGCGCAGCGAGCGCTTGAAAAAGCCATCGGCGACAGAGGAAACGCATTGCTATCCGGTCAAGCCGAAGCTCAAAAAAATGAGATGGAAATTCAGAGCCTTCTTTATGACATGGAAATTCAAAAAAGACAGATCGACCAGCTGCAGAAGCAGCTGAAGGCGTGTGACATCACAGCGCCCTTCAGCGGGATCATTTCTGCGGTGAACTGCGGGGAAGGCGAGACAGCCGGCCAGTCACAGCCATTATATAGTCTGATGGACATTTCAAAGGGGTACTGTTTTAAAGGTCTGATGGACAAGGACCTGGCTGATGAATTGAAACCGGGAGATGAGGCGGAGATCGTCCTGGATGGGCATGAATGGCAGCCAATTCAGGGGAAGGTGATTGAATTCAGAAACAGCAGCAACAATCCGGGGGAAGAGATGGAGATTGAACTGGAGATAGCTACAGAAGGGTGGAGCGAAGGGCAAAAGGGATCGGCCAGGTTTGAAAAGCGATCCGCGGTTTATGAGCACCTTGTTTCCAATTCAGCCATCGGCAGGGATAACAACGGCTACTTTGTATATATCCCGGAAGAGAAAAAAGGCTACCTTGGCAATGAAATCTATGCCCGGATGGTTCGCGTGACCATTGGAGAGTCGGATGATAAAAAAACAGCCGTAGTACAGGGTCTTGACAGGGACGACAGAGTTATTGGAAACAGTGACAAGCCCCTTACCGACAACATGCGTGTCATTTGGGAGCAATAGGAAGTGATTTGAGGTGCGAACGCACAGCTACATAAGCAATATCCAACAGGGGAGTGCTGCGATGAAAACAGGGAAAACGGGATGGCTGTTGTTGTTTACCGGGTTGCTGCTGGTAACAACTGGATTCGTTTTGACAAACGCTGTGTCTGAAGGTTTAAAAGGCATCCTTGGGGTGGTCTCCATGGATAAGGTGTGCGCGCAGGTGAAACCGGAATGGAGGGCAAATAAACCTCTCAGCACCGATACCATGAAGCTTCTGAAAAAGGAATATGGCGACGAGCTTGTTACTTATACCGTAAAAACCGCGGCTCAAATGCAAACTCGGGATTGGAGCGTAAAAACGTTTGATGTGACGGTTGCAGGAACAGACATTACATATCCGATGTTCCATACTTTTATATTTCGGGATGGCTGCTTTTTTCCAACCATGCGCAAAAAAAATGCTTCGAAAACCGCCATTGTCAGTGAGGACTTTGCATGGAAGCTTTTCAGAACAGTTGATGCAACTGGAATGGAGCTGGAGCTTTACGGTGAGACTTTCCAAATCACAGGTGTTTTCACAACTTCGAAGGATATTCTGAACACACTCATTCAGCCTGACTTACCAGATATTCTTATTCCAGCTGAAACCATGCTTGAGCTCGATGAAAAGGCGTATATCGATTCCGTTGAGCTTGTGTCGGATGAGAGCGTCATCTTTGGAGGAAACAAAGAAGAGATATTGTCTGCACTGAGTAGGGCGGGAGCAGATACGAACCGATTTATCGTGACGGATTTTGTGATCACGGGAAAGTCCATTGTCCAAAGGCCGTTTCTGATAGTTTACACAGCAGGGCTTATTGCAGCTATATTATGGGCTTTTCATATGCTGCGAACATTTGTCAACCTTTTTCGGCAGATAAGGGAAATACGCACAAATTACAGCCTGGATCAAGCGCTCTGGCCTGTTCTTGTAAAAAACGTTTTAAAACTAATCCTTCCGGTTGCGGCGATTACTGCGCTCATCTTTTTATTAAGCCGAAACAGTTTTAATTTTTATTTTCCGGCTGAATACATCCCGGGTGAAAAACTGGAAGGTCAGAAATACATGGATTTGATGAAGGAAAGCCTGCGTCAGCTTTTTTCAGGCATTGAACAGCAGGCCGCCGTTGATGTTAAGCTGTTGCAGGCAGCTGACCTGTTTTCAGGCGTGATCTTCAGGCTTGCATTATTGCCTGGTTTCTTTCTGGTATGGCAGGGAAATGCCTGTCTGACCGCACAACACACGGTCAGAGAAATGTCTGGCTATGCCTACCAAAACGAAAACATTGAGAAATCTTCTCATACCTTACAGAACCATGTTCTGGGAAGAGTAAAAGCTGAGGGAATACCCATCAGCCGTATGCTGGGGAAAGCAGGAGTTCTGCAGGTTATTAGCGTGCTGGCGGCTTGTATGCTTTGCACTTTATCCGATCTGCCTTTGCACGTTTTTACCGAAGGTATTTTAGTCTTGTGGCTTTTTACTGCCACTGGCTTTATCACAAAAATACAAAAGCATTATATGAACGAAGGGAGTGTTGTCATTGTTTAAAAAAGTATTATGCCTTATTGCAGCAGCCTTGCTGGTGATTGGAACAGCTGCCTGCAAGAAAAACAAAGAGATGGACCATTCAGTGCCATCCATGAAGTATGTCGAGGAGGAATTTGGATCGATAAAGGATATAATCCAACCCGGTTCCATGCAAGTGAATTCACAAAATCAATTGGTTATTCAGAATATTCCTGGCAGCGCTGGAGAAGAGGTGAATTCTCAAGAATTGAATACTGCCACAGAAAAGCCTGAATTTCTTGTGTTGGGGGCAGATGGTAAACTGCAAAATAAAATCGTCTGTGATCTCAAGGGAAAGGTCAGCGCTTTTACGCTTGATTCGCAGGACAATCTGTATATCGTTACCGCTACACCCGATGAAAGTAGAATTAATCAGCAGCTTCATATAGCGGATCCCAGTGGAAATGTGAATAAAACCATTGAACTGGGGGTTCTATCCTATACCGATCAAGAGGACTATAAAAAAACCATAACCGGCATTGCTGTTGATAAAGAAGGAAGCATTTATTTTTCCAGGATGATTGATAATGTGCTTATGTTGGATAAGGAAGGAAAGGAGAAAGGAACACTGGGCGAAGCCATGTATATGGGAACGGTTCAAACAGATGCAGATAACAATGTTCTGCTTTATGGCAGCCGGATATCGGATTACCAGAATGTTTTGCAAAAGTTTAACCCAACCACCGGTGAAAACCTGTGGACTGCGCCCTTCGAACCGAGGCGTGAAGAGGGTGTTTACTCGGGGGAGATCTCTGTAATACGTTGCGATTTAAATGACGGGAGTATATACTTGCTCACCGGTGATGGGGTGGAGAAATTCGATGCAAGTGGTAAGCATATGGGGAAAGCCCTGGATTTCAAGGAACATACAATATTGGCTTCAGGGCTTCAGGCCAGCGACTTCGTAATTGGTTCGGAAAAAACTTTCTGGCTTCTGGCGTCGGAATCACAGATGAACAGCATGGTGGCAGAGAATACAGAGCAAGGCGAAGCAGCTGAGTTCAATATATATAAGTATTCTTTGAAGCAGGTCAGCAATACCGACACGGTTCCGTTAACTCTTTCGGTTCCTTTGTCAAACCGTATGATCGATGTGGCTGTTAGCAGGTTCAATAAGGAAAACCCCGGTTATCAGATTACCGTTGAGCAGGCCGGAGACACAAAACGTAAAGGAAACTATGATGAGCAATATATTAACACTTTGAGCACCGAGCTGATGAGCGGGTTAGGCCCTGATATTCTCAGTGTTGAAGGCCTGCCCTATGAAAAATATGCTGAAAAGGGAATGCTGGCTGATCTTACTCAAATGATGGAAGAGGATAAGGCATTCATAAATGACAATTATTACACCAACCTGTTCGATGCCATGAAACAAGACGGAAAGCTTTTCGTGATGCCGGTGAATGTTTCCGGGATAGCTATGTTATCCAACACAAAGCTTCTTTCGGAAAAGAAGGTTTCTTTTGACCCGGCGAACTGGACACGGGAGGATTTTCATGCAATGGCTGCTCATTCTTCTGATGGAGCAGGCGTATACATTGTTCCTCCTGATACAGCGAACATCATGCTTATGGGAGCTTACCATAGTTTCATTGATGTAAAGAACAAAAAGGCATCCTTTGACACCGGAGAGTTTGAAAAAATGTTGGAAATGGCTAAAGCCTTTGGGATGGACACAGAAAAAATGTCAAATGACGGAATTGGCTCATTAATCGAAACTGCTGCGAGAGGAAGGGTGATGTTCAGTCCGCAGGTCATTGGTGAGTTTATGATGCTATCCACAAGCAAGGTTGTGCTGGACGGCGAATTTGGAGTACACAATATGCCTGTTACAGATGAGCCCCAAAGGGGCGGTTCCTTCATATGCAACGAGGTTTTTGCCATCAACGGCAGCACGAAGTACAGGGAACAAGCCTGGGACTTCATCAGAATACTTTTGTCGGATGAAATACAAAGCCTGGATGAACTAAAAGGGCTTCCTGTCAGCAAAAAAGCGCTGCGCGATAAGGCTGACAAAAACAATAAGCTTCTGAACTCCCCGGGGATGCTTTTCTCGGTTGGTACCGGCAGTGGAGAACCCATAACCCCCATTGCTCTTTCAGAAGACGAGATATCACGGCTTTTGGATTATGTGGACGGTCTCGCGACATGCTGCCATATGGATCAAAAGATCCTTGGAATGATTCAAACCGAAACCGGCAGCTATTTTAACGGGGAAAAGAGTGCTGCCGATGTGGTAAAAACACTTCAGCAAAAGGTAAGCCTGTATCTTGGAGAATAATCACCCCCCAAGACGTGAAGCTTACAGGAACAGGCAAGGTTGGATGTGGCGGGAGATGCATCTCCTGCCACCTATTGCCATCTGCAGGTTCTCTGTGTTAATTTAAAGTGAGGAAGTGCATGCACGAAATGCACTTGAGGTAGGGTATGGAGCACAATAATTATAGCAGTAGCTATCATAACAAAATTTTAATCATTGACGATGAGCGGGAGCTCTGCGAGTTATTGCAGGTTTATCTTGCCAAAGAGGGCTTTCATTCAGTTTATACAGCCCATACCGGGAAGGACGGTATTCAACGCTGTCGTGAAGTACAGCCCGATATCATCATTCTGGACATCATGCTGCCCGACATGGATGGCTTTGAGGTGTGCAGAAAACTTCGGGAGTTCACTTATGAGCCTATTCTGTTCCTGTCGGCCAAGGAGGAGGAAACCGATAAAATCCTGGGACTGGGTATCGGCGGGGACGATTATATCACCAAACCCTTCAGCCTGAAGGAGGTCACCTTCAGAATCCGTGCGCAGTTAAGAAGGAAGCAGTACATGGACAGGGATTTCTCGTCCCAAATCATGAGGTTTGACAATATCGCCATCAACGGGCAGGCCAAAGAGGTTACAAAGGATGAACAACCTGTGGATTTAACAGCCAAGGAGTTTCAGATATTAACTCTTTTAGCCCGGCACCCCAACCATATCCTCAGCAAAAAGAAACTGTATGAAAACATCTGGGGTGAGGAGTATATGGGGGATGACAATACAATCATGGTTCATATCCGGCATTTGCGGGAGAAGCTGGAGAGGGATCCCGGGAATCCGGCTCTTATCCTTACGGTCAAGGGCCTGGGATACAAGCTTTCGGTTAAGACTGACCGGAGCATTGGCTGACAAGCAAGGGAGCCTGGCAGTAGAAATTGGTTCTTCTCTTCTATTGAATCGAGCCCAAGGACAGTTGAAAAATAACCTGATAGCAGTATCCGATTGTAAAGGAGGCAGCCTATGAAATGGAAAATAACCCTGCGGTTTATGCTGGCGGTGCTGGCAGTCAGTATCATATCAAGCTTTGTAAATTTACTGATATCGCTGTATTTTTCATACGAGCAGTACAGTACGACGCAGGTATTCAATGGTATTTTTTCTGTGGCAACTTTCAGTAGCAACACTTCGGAAAGCTATCCAGCAACAGGTGCAGAAAATGTAGCTGTAACCGTTCAAACTGATGACCCCATACGCATCAATGATTTCTCGAATGGAGAGCTTTCTTTTTCCATCACGGATAGAAATTCCGGCGAAATGATAATTATTTCCCGGAATATCATGGAATCCATCACGGATGAGAATGGCTGGATACAGGTGGTCGACAGTACCGGCAAAGAAATCGGCAGCTTTAACAAACCAAATGAAGTAAAAAGAACCTATACATTGACTGAAATTGAGAAAGCGGCTGAAAACCCCATGAAAATGGATAACTATTATGTCCGGACTGTTTCAGAAATATCAACGGGCGACCGGAATCAAGGTGAAAAAATGACCTATGTGATTGGTGTTCCACGCCCCGATTTTGATTTAGAGACTATCGTGGATTACAACATGGACTATTTCATGGCTTTGGATACCCAAAAAGCAGTTTCAACTGTGGTTACACTGCTGGCTGCATTGATTCTGGGTTATTTGCTTGCCGTCAGGCTGAACCGACCGGTCGTTAAAATGACCGACGGCATCACCGCCATGGCAGGGGGGAACTATGATGTTGACTTTCCGAAGGACAGCTTTTACAAGGATGTTTATGAAAGCCTGAAACAGATGGCAACCAACCTCAAGGCGGGTGAACTGGAGCGGAAAAAGACTGAAAGAATGCGGGAGGAATGGATTACAAACATCTCCCACGACCTGAAAACCCCGCTTTCATCCATCAAGGGGTACGGAGAGCTTCTGTATGAATCCGACCAGGACCTCACCCATGAAGACCTGCAAAAATATATCGGGGTTGTTCTGGAAAAGTCCGCATACATGGATGCGCTCATCAACGATTTGAAGCTGACTCAAAAGCTGAAAAACGAAGCCTTTCCCCTGAAGAAGACAGCGGGAAACCTTGTGGAGCTGTTAAGGGATACGGTTATTGGCATTCTGAATGATCCCCATTATGAAAGCCGTTATATTCATTTTGATGCTGAATCCGAAGATATCTGCTTTGAATATGACCCGCATCTGTTCAAGCGTGCATTTACAAACCTGGTGATGAATGCAGTGGTACACAATCAAGAAGATACAGAAATATGGGTACGCATTCGGCAGGAAGATAAGATCATTGCTGAGATCAATGACAATGGAAAAGGGATTGAGCCGGCAGAGCAGGAGAGGCTTTTTGAGCGTTATTACCGTGGTACCAGTACAAACGACTCTTATGACGGTTCCGGTTTGGGGCTTGTTATTGCGAGGGAAATCATCCAGGCTCATGGAGGAAGTATCATCCTTAAATCAAGCATTGGTGAAGGAACGACAGTGCAGGTTGTATTCTGAAATTTATTCACCACTCGAACCTATTCCTACTTCACAGTCATGAATTTGAAATCTATCATAATATGGCTTACTTTGCTTTCAAAACATGATTGGCAAAAAATGCATTGTGCTGTTTCATTTTCTGCTCAATTTCTGTCACATCTGGCGCATCTTTCAGGTAGTTTTGCTCAAAATACAGGTAAATGATATAAGCGTTGTATTCTTCAGCAGCAACTGTGGTATCGAATGGTTCCACCGAGCCGTTTTCAATCATCATATCAAAAACCTGCTGCATCAGTACATGGGGTTTGCGAATCATTTCTTCGACGAAGAAATTCTTCACCGATTGGTTTCGTTGCTGCTCGGTTGTGATGATCCGTGAAATCTTCAAAATGGTTGGTGCCCACATGGTTTGCCTGAAAAGCTCAAACCCCTGGTTCAGGTATTCTTCGGGAGAGACTGTTTTCAAATAATCCTTCAGACCCACTGCTGGAAGATTGGTCAGGCTCAAGCTTTCCTGAAATAACTGAAAAATACATTCCAGAATATCGTTTTTGCTTTCATAATGCTTATACAGCGAGCTTGCCTTGATACCCACTTCCTTCGCGATTTCACGCATAGATACGTTTCCGTACCCTTTTTCTGCGAATAAATCAATAGATGCCTGAAGTATTTTATCTTTTGTTTTGATTGAATCCTTTTGCTCCATAAACCCTCCGACAAGTCCGTTGTGGGAAGTATTCCAAACCAAGGTCGATTAATGTATGTAAGAATACTTTAGCATACTGCTTAATGTATGGCCTTTATCAGTTCGGTTCATCAAAATATCTGTAGCCCAAAACACATATCGGCAGAAAATACGCACACCATATCTCCAATATAATTGTTCCCATCGCATCACCGGCATTACCCGATCCTTCGGTAAAAATCGGGAACATAGGAATGAAAAAGCAACTGAGAAAAAACACACCATGGATCATCATCATCGCTTTGAAAACCTTGTCCGATTTTCTTTTGGGCTGTATGGTCAAGCCCACCAAAAAGGTTGACAGTGCCATAAAACCATAGCCAAGCAAGTCATAGTTGAAAAACAAACTGCCCAGATGCCCATAACTGATAATGGACAAGGTTTCAGCGCTTAAATCGGGGTTCATGCGAACTGTAGTGCATTCGGCATAATAGACTAAAAATATGATTACGGCATATACGACGGCAAAACCAACCCCGGTTAAGCCGCACGCTTTGTGCTCCTGATGATTGTTTTTTGAGTAAAGCGCAATCATGAAAGGTACGAATCCGAGAGCAATAAACATACTGGATAAACAACTGGCAAATATTGCACCGGTACCAAATATCATGGAAATGGCAAAAGCTAAAACCGACAAACCACATAGTGTTGAGCTGATTTTCCCAAATGTATTGTTTTTCATAGGTTTTGTTCTCCTCCTTTTCTTTTCTGGCTAACAAGCGTTATCTAAATTATAGGATAACAATTGTTAGCTGTCAAGATCAATTTCATAAAAATTGCGAGGCGAAGATGTGCCCGCCACAATTCGATTGCATCTTTTCAAGGCAGTTATCAAAAATACACTCTGAGGCAAGGGCCTTAGGCGCATTCACTAAAAAGCGGTCTGCATAACCTTCAGGCTCATGGTTAAAACTATGGTAAAGATTGTAACGGTGTGGTGATTCTAGTAGGTCAGTTACATCGCCTGGAGGTTGTGTCTTTGAAGAATATCAAATCACTTATTAAGGATATCTTTCTTTTTCATCCGGAAAACCCAAAGGATCCATTTATTCTTGAAGAACCTCAGAAGAGACGGGAAGAAGATGAGAAAGAGGATATCGGTAAGGAACGGGGTAAAGAAGATGATAGCAGCAACAGCGAAGCGGAGAAGGCTCACAACAATGCGCGGAATAAGGAAAATAAACTCAGGGAGCAGGTTCCTGATAAGAAACCTGATCAACAAAAACAAAAAGAAAAAAATCTGGATTCTAAAAAAGCTTTTGAAGTTGATCCAGGGGATAAGAAGGGAAAAGTAGGGGAAGAACGTGAGCGCCAGGACAATGCAATCGAAAGCGAAGAAGCAGAGGAACGAGCAGAAAAGGACGACGGTCAGCCTGGAGAAAAGGATAAAAAATCTGCAAAAAAGGGCATTACGCAGCCCATACCGCTGGCGGTAAAGGACCTTTCTGAAAAAGAAGAAAAAAGATGGAATGAGAAGGACAGCGGAGACATCCATACCTCTGTTGATTCCTGTCTGCAAAAAGTGAAGCAGATCTATACGGCAGATATCAACGGTGACTTTAAAGTGCGTGAATTCCGCATTCGGGTAAAAAATGAGGTCTATAAAGCGTTTGCGTGTTTCTTTGATGGGATGGTTGATCGCACTATAATCAATACCACCATACTACAGCCATTGATGACGCTTTCGATCATGCCGATGGATACGGAAGATCAATCGGTGGAAGATGTTATATACAATCACTTAATTCCGCAAAACCAGATCAAAAAGTGTAAAACCTATCAGGAGGTTGTGGATGAAGTAAATTTCGGGGGTATCGCAATTTTCATTGACAGCCTGGGAATCGCCATTGCTGGTGATGTGAAAGGATGGGAGCACCGGACCATTGAAAAACCGACTTCTGAATTGAATATCCGCGGGCCGAAAGAAGCCTTTAATGAAACGAACCGCGTCAATACTGCCCTTTTACGAAAAACGCTGAAGGATGAGAACCTGATCGTTGAAGATGTACTTGTTGGAACCAGAAGTAAAACTCCGTGCAGTATGGTTTACATTAAAAACATCGCTAACAGTTCCCTGGTGGATGAGGTTCGCAAGCGCCTGAAAAGCATTCAGGTCGGTCACCTGCGGGATTCCGGGGAATTGGAACAAATGCTTGAGGACAGCACCTTTCTTCCAGCCCCCCAAATGTTGTTAACGGAAAGGCCGGACAGGGTGGCGACGTACCTTTGTGAAGGACGGGTGGGTATTATTGTTCACGGCAGTCCCTTTGTCCTCATTGCACCGGTTACGCTGTTTAATTTAATTCACTCCCCCGAGGATGATTATCTTCGATACCCATATGCTACTTTACTGCGATTTATACGGGTTATAGGCATTCTGTTCACGCTGCTGCTACCTGCTTTATATCTTGCAGTAACAAACTATCACCAGGAGATGCTGCCTACAGATCTGCTTTTTGCGATAGCATCATCACGCGAAAAGGTCCCTTTTCCGACGGTTGTCAGCATATTAATAATGGAAATTTCATTCGAACTCATCCGGGAAGCCGGTATTCGGATTCCGGGCCCCATTGGCACGACGCTGGGGATTGTCGGAGCGTTGATTTTAGGTCAGGCAGCCGTGTCGGCCAATCTTGTCAGCCCAATTTTAATCATTGTCATAGCGGTAACCGGAATTGGATCTTTTGCAATTCCTGATTTTTCCCTCGGTTATTCCTTCCGTACACTTCGGTTCATATATCTTTTATTGGCGGGTATATCGGGGCTTTTGGGAATTGCACTGTGCCTGTTTGTTCATCTGTTGTTTCTGGTGCACGCTCGTTCATTCGGTGTACCCTTCCTCGTGCCCTATGCACCAAAAACAACGGGAAAGCGGACAAATACCATTTTCAAAACACCTCTGTGGAAAGAGGAGGACAGACCTGATTTTCTGAACCCGAAAGCGGTAAAAAAGCAGCCCGCTATTGCAAGAGGGTGGGTGAAGGAAGAGAAGGGGGTGGAGACAAATGGACCGGAAGATGAAAATCGGTAATTTCGAAGCAGTATGTCTTTTACTGAACATGATCGCATTAAAAACTATGCTTGACTCTCCCAGAACTGCTGCGGAGGACGCAGGAACGGCCGGATGGCTGATGACTTTACTGGTATCAATAGTAGTGATTGTTCTGTTTTCAGTCATATCAGGCCTTTACCGTAAATTTGCAGGGTACGACATCCTGGATGTGGGAAAGACCGCAATGGGTAATATCGGGAAAATGATTGCGGGGATATTGTTCATGCTGCAGTTTCTGTTGATTATTCCTGTTGTACTGCGTGAATTTGCAGAAGATATCAAGGTAATCAGCCTTCCATCCACGCCGATCAGCATCATTCTCCTGCTTTTTTGTACTGGTATGGTTATCGGAGCCTGGCTGGGTCTTGAGACATTGGCCAGAATTCATGCACTGATGGTACCGGTCCTGGCGAGTGTGTTTGCCATACTCCTGTTTATAAATATTGAAAGCTTTAACTTCAGCCGGTTAGCGCCATGGTTGGGCCTTGGGGGAGATGTGATCCTCCGAAGGGGCATGATGAACCTTTCACTATTCTCAGAGCTCATTGTTCTTTTTTTTATAGCTCCATTTTTGAACAGGAAAAGTGATTTTGAAGGGATAGGCCGATACGGCCTGGTGTTTTCAAGCATGTATCTGGTTCTGGCATCGTTATGCTACAGCCTTATATATGAATATCCTACTACGACAGAGCTCTTCCTTCCTATGTACCAAATGGCCAGAGAAATCAACCTGGGAAGATTTTTTACACGCATCGAATCAGCCTTTATTGTCATGTGGGCTTCCAGTGCGTTTCTGTACTTAAGTTCGGGGTTGTATTTCATCACCTGGCTGTTCAAGGAATCATTCGAGCTGAAACACCAGAAGCCTTTAATTCTACCCTTCACCATTTTGGTCTTTACATTGTCAATCGTCCCGGAAAACCTTTTTTCTACGCTGCAGATCGAAATGGAACTGTATCGCTCCTGGTCCTGGATTGTTACCTTTTTATTCCCGCTGTTACTGATTCTAATCGCATCCATGCGGGTTCGAAGAAAAAAGGGAGGGAGGTTTCAGCATTATGGTGTGTCAGGTAAAAGTCATTAAAATGATGATTCTTGTCATGCTCTGTGTGTGTTTGCTTTTTACAAGCGGATGTTATGACGCCATTGAGGTTGACGAGCTGGTATACGTGGTTGCAATGGGCTTGGACAGCGGGATAGATGGCAATGTGCGCATGTCCATGCTGCTGGCTGTTCCAATTGCGGTGGGGGTAGGCCCTGAACCGGGTAAGGTGGATCAATCTGCTACGATGCTCACTGTTGAAGCACCCACGATATACGGTGGTATGAATATCGCCAATTCGATACTAAGCAAGAAAGTGAACTTTTCCCATACAAAGCTGGTGGTCATTTCAAAGGAGCTGGCACAAAAGGGTATTGAAAAGTACATGAACACCTTCAAACAGTTCAGGGAATTCAGGCCGGATACCTACCTGGGGATAGCCCGGGGCACTGCTGAAGAGTTTCTGAAGGAGAGCAAGCCGATCCTGGAAGCAAACCCGGCAAAATATTATGAACTGTTGATGGAATCCTGGAAATCAACCGGCTTTTCTGTTGGCAGCAGATTGAGCAGCTTTTACCATGAAATGCGTTCAAACGATGGGCAGGCAGTTGCTGCGCTGTTGGACATTAACAGGCTGAAGTCTTCTAAAGAATTCGAACAGATATTGTTTGCGGGTGATGATAGAAATCACGGAAAAGTGATGGAAGGGGATTATGCTGCCGGGCAGGTTCCCGCAATCTTCGACACGAAGTCAGTGAACATGGGGATGGCTGTTTTCAAGGCTGATAAAATGGTAGGGGAGCTGAATGGCAGGGAAACGTTGTTTTACCTGATGATTACCGGAAAACTGAAAGAAGCATATTTCTCATTCCCCACTCCCGAAGTACAGGCTTTCGCAGATCCTAAAGAAACAGATTTTATTTCGTTGAAACTCAGTTTAGCCAGAAAACCCGTTATTCAAGTGAAAATGAAGGAAGATGCTCCCAACATTACTGCGCACATTTTTTTGGAGGCCTCTGTATTAACGATGGAAGGAGATAAAGACTATTCCACTGGAGAAGGGCTGAAACAACTGGAGGATTTTTCTACTGAATACATCCGCGGGGATGTTCTGTCTTTCCTGGAAAAAACCCGAGACACCTTCCGTAGCGATATTTGCTCCGCTGGGAAAAAGATGAAGCAACAATTTCTGGTTTGGGATGACTGGGTTGAGTTCCGCTGGAATGAAAAGTATGAGAAAGCATCGTTTGATGCTATTTTGAAGGTAGCCATCCGCCGCACCGGCATGACAGTCAAACAGATCCCTATGGCAGAGCTAAAGAGAGAAGAATAACGGAGCCAGAGGGCGGAGCCCAGGCCCCCTGGCTTAGGGCAGAGGGCTCCGGGACAGGGAGCAGGGCCCAGGTCCCCTGGCTTAATTTGCAAGGTAAATGGGCCCCGCCCATGACTCACGCTTCATGAAAGGAGGAGAAAAATCAATGAATACTCTGATTGTAATTGGTGTTTTGCTTGTTTTAGCCTGGAGTGCTATTTATACAATAAGCTATGGCATTTGGACCTTCCGCGAAAATAAAAAAGGAGGCATCGCACTGTTTATCCTTTCGGCAATATGCGTTGCCATCCCTTTATATCTGCTTTGGATCAGAAAATAAAACATTAGCTCTGTTCTGTTGGAACGGCCTAGCTGTTCCATTGAAATGCTAAACTGTTGAAGCCCGGCTAAAAAACCAAATCGACGGTTTCCACAAGGGTTGTATCCAAGGCTTCAACCCTCTGTTTTCCATCAGAACCACACACTATTGTAGTGGCATATTGGCCTTATCTCTAAAGCCACCGATTAAGATGACAATAAAGTCAATAAGCGCTCCTACTCCAAAAAAGCCAGCTGTCAACAGCCATATTATCCCTGTTCCGATTTTGCCCACATAAAACCTGTGTACCCCCAGGCAACCGAAAAAGAAGCATAACAACGCAGCCGTCAGCTTTTTCTTGTAGATGTAATTTCCACCACCAACAACATTTGTGTTTTGATTGGTGTTTACATTATTGATATTGATTGACTGTGCGGAGGATCTTGCTGCCGCCAGCTCGGCCTTTGCATCCTTCAGGACATGACTGACATCCGGCTTGCAATAAGTCTTGCCATCCACTTCAATAATGCATTCCCCGCAAAAAAGTTTACCGCAGTACACACATGCTGCCACGGCTTCCCTATCGGGATGATTGGAACATTTCATATGTATATACCTCCCTGTACACTTTCTTCAAACATTATACACCCTATCCAAATAATACGCAACGATTTATGACAATTACAGTGCATAAAAGAGGTAATATAAGGTTAAAGAACCATCGGATAGAGATGCTGGGCTGATATTTGCGTAAGGGCTACGAATGCTCTGTTGAATACCAATCTATCATAACGCGGCTTAAACGCCTGTAATTGCAGAAAACTCATCATCCAGGGCTTTTGGACATAACAACTGACGATAACCGTCTTTAATGAATTGGATGATCCTATCGGCGATGACAATGTGCCCATCCTTGTTTGGGTGGATACCGTCCACACAAAGAAGCTTTGTAAAATCAGGGAAATGCAGGAAGGCTCCGCGAATATCGATCCAACGGGTTTTGGTTTCTTCAGCAACCTTCAGGATGACGGAATTATACCGCTCCTGCCACCAGTATATTTTTGTTACACTGCCAAGCCACTTTAAAATATTTGCCCTGGCAGCAGGGTCGTTTTTGCTGATCCAGTCCAGGTAACCGTCGGCGTTCAAAGGGGGAAGGTTCATCAGAACAGGGATCCCTTCATTTTCTTTCACCAAATGGATGGTTTCCACGAGGGTGGTCTCAAATGTTTCAAAATCTGTTCTGGGGAAATGCTTGATATCGGGGTTTTCAGCAATTTCGTCCCAGTTAAAATCACAGTCGTTTCCGCCATACTCGATGAGCACCACATCGGGTTTTTCCTTGAAAATATTATTTTTTAGTTTTTGGATCCCCTTGATCAGAGTGCTTCCGAAACGAGAAGTATTGGTGATAATTCCGTTCAACTTATTACGAACAATATCAACATAATTCTCTTCAAGAATGATATATTTATTCTTGTTTTCATCGTAGATGACCCCTTTAGAAATGGAGTCTCCGGATACGACTATTTTAACCGGTTGTTTCATAGCCTCAATGGACATTCAGGTACCCCCAACCATCATTACTAAAAACAGTATATCTTACTGTGGTAAAAACTTCAAGGGGGGACGTCCTCCATAATACTGATCTGCACGGGTTGTTCGTTACTGTTCATACCCCCCTTATGAAGTTCATAAGTTGCTACAGAGCACGTGTCTTATCTTGAGCACAGCAATGTCATCCTGAGCGCTGAAAGGATATTGGAGCAATGCGGGATTTTTCACTTCTCTCAGGATAGCAGGCTGCGACTGCTTAACTTTGAACATGAACAGTTATTCAGGGGGTTAAATTAGCGTTTTTCTTATTTCCCGGTAATATTCGCGTTGGAGTTACAAAAATATGGAACAAAACGGGATAACTTTCGACAAAATAAAATAAGACGCTGTATCGATACATTCTATGTCTTGAAAAAAACCATAACTTATTGTAAAGTAATATGGTAAAAAACGTTAAGGGAGAAGAAAGAATATGGGGAAAAGAGCTATTTGTATTGTTTTGGTTATGTTCCTGGCGGTATTATCAGTACCGATGAATGTGTCCGCTGCGCAAATGAATTGGGTTGATATTGATAAGGCCTGGGAAGCAGGTTTTGAACTGAACACGGAAACCCTTTTCTGGGATGGGTTGGCTGTTGTCTACGACGAGCAACAATCCCAGTACAACTACCTTGATGAAAACTATCGGTTAGTTGATCTGAACAAAGGAAGGTTCGAGAATGTATTTCCGTTTTTTGAGGGTCTGGCTGCAGTCCTGGACAAAAACAACAAGCTTGGATATATCAATAAGCATGGAGAGATCGTCATTGAGTGCCAATTTGGGGTGGCGGATGTGCCGGGAAGCGAGATATATACAGGCTTTTTTCGGGATGGTGTGGCAACCGTTTTTAAAGAGTACTATGAAGATGTACGTGAATGGGATAGAATCGAAGAAAAGGAAATCATGGTAGCCCAAATCGATAAAACAGGGGCAATTGTGAAAGAGTATTGGGATTGCAGGGAAGATTTTAAAGGTTTACATTTGATATCCCAATATGATTTTTTTGATTGGGAAGAGATGACAGAGCTTCAGGCAAAGCAGTCGCAGGACCCGACCACAACTGCCAGTGAATGGGCGCGAATAGAGATTCTTAACGCAAGCGAGCATGGTTTGCTGACACCAAGTACACAAACAGACATGCAAACCGATATTTCAAGGTTTCAATTTGCTGAACTTGTTGTGAATATGGTTGAAAAAGCAACCGGTAAAAGCATCATTCCAGCGGCTGAAAATACGTTTACTGACTGTATGGATACTGCAGTGCTGAAAGCATTTGCTTGCGGAATCGTGAATGGAACCAGCAGTACCACCTTTTCACCGGATTCGCTGATAACACGGGAACAGATTGCTACAATGCTGTACCGGGCTGCCACATATATTGAGAAAGAAACAAATGAAACATACATGCAAAAGAATGAAAACCTCAATGCCTATACGGATAAGGATAATGTCTCATCCTGGGCAAAGTCCGCTGTAGGGATCATGGCCAATAATGGAATCATGAACGGTACTTCTGAAACAACTTTGTCACCGAAGAACAATGCGTCCATAGAACAATGTGTGATACTGGTATTTCGCCTTCATGAACTGATCGTTAACCGTTTTAACTGAACATCCGCTATATAAGAGTCAGGGAAATTCCCTGGCTCTTTTTTAGGTATGACGGGCATGCCGTCAATCTGTGGTGAAAGTCCACAAGGGGCGTAATTGCC
>CAYVFB010000015.1:0-50894 GCA_964450305.1 uncultured Ruminiclostridium sp. | reverse complement strand
CAAAAGTAATATTATCGCTGATACTGTCAACCATTTCGCCGCCCGCCATTGATACGCCGCCGGTTCCCACTTTGCTGAAATCCAAATCCATGGCAACCAGCGCCCGTCCCTCGTATTGGCCGAACATATCCTCGCCGCCTTGCTTCCAGGCAATAAAGTAAAGCGTGGCTGTCATATCAATAGTGCCGCCATTACCGACCGGAATAGCGTAAGAAAAGTTTTTTGTGTCCGAGACCTCAATCTGCCAATAAGGGCCGATAGCAGGAGTTTCGTCTGCAGCTTCCTTCTTAACCTGTGCGATACCGGGTTGCTGGTTTCCCGGCGTTTTCCTGGCTGCTCCGCCGCAGCCCGAGAGGACCGCCACGACGCAAATGGCCAGAACAAGCAGTCTGGCGTTGGAATAACAGAGTTTAAAATGTCGCTCTTTCATCTGTCACCTCCGAGATACCGGGGCAGAGCGTGCAAAGGCACTCCTCCCCGGTTGATTGTCAGTTGAATTATTCCATGGCATCGTAGGTCTGCACCGTCATCAGAACGGCCGCCTCGCGGGTTGCCATGCCGTACCCGGATGCGGTCTGCGCTGAGGTAGTCGCTTTGGGCATGAAGTTACCGGATTGACTATATTGCTGATTCTCATCACTACCTCGGCACTTAAGACTGAATGTATTACTTTTATTGTTGATTCTCTTAAATCTTAAACGGTTATTCATCTAAAGTCAATCCTTATTGGTGATACGTCAATACAGATACCCGAGCATTAATCTTCAGTCATGATGTCCCGGATAGTTTGAAAAGGATAAGTGGCGTTAAGTAAAGGGATTAATATTGCTTTTTTCCTCAAAACATTAATTCTACCAGGTTTCTTTAACTGAACCTGATAACCTGCGGTCAGAGTAAAAACCGCATATTTTTGAGGTGGGACTTGTTTCATACATCATATGATGCGGTTATATATATATTTGGCATGACTTCAAGTATGCATTGCGGATCTCACTGGCTTAACCAAGCTTCTTCAGGTAGCACCTGCGTTTTCTGTGAATTCTGACATCATCAAAAAAGCGCCAGAAGGAATGTATCGCATGGTTTGTTTCCAACTGAGGGCTTCCGATGGAGTGTTTTACACCGTTTTTAATTGCATTGCGGGTGAGGTGCTCAAGGCAGATTGCTGAAACACCGGTGTTTCTATATTCCGGTCGCACGGCTGTCAGATACAGGTCCAAAACATCGTTCTGCCGAATCGCCTTGAGCAATCCAATAAAGCCAAAGGGAAAAAGCTTTCCCCCGTTTTTACGTGAAGCCTTCGAAAGTGATGGCATAACCAGAGCAAACCCGGCGAGCTTGTTCTCCCCGTCCATGACAAAACTGATATACTCAGGGTTGCAAAAACCGATATACTGCTTCGTGTAAGCCTTGATCTGCTTTTCAGTAAGATGAACAACCCCATACAGGTTTTCATAAGCAGTGTTGATAAGCTCAAACATTTGCGGTACATAGGGCATGGCGTCCTTGATCTTATCTATTTTCAAAATGTGCAGACCATATTTTTGTATTGTCCGCTGTGCAATGGTGCTAAGAATCTTGTTTGGCTTATCTTCCGGCATGGTGATATCAAATTCAAACCAATCAATGTCTTTCGCATACCCCAATGCTTCAATATGATCACGATAATATGGAAAATGGTACATGGTTATGATGGAACCCATTTCTTCAAAGCCTTCGATCAGAAGCCCTTCCTTGTCCAGATCACAAAAACCGAGAGGCCCGTGAACCCCTTGCATACCCTGTCTGCGCGCCCATTCTTCAACCGTATTGAATAAAGCTGAAGATACCTCCCTGTCATCAATAAAATCAATCCATCCGAACCTGGCATAATTGTTCTTCCATTTTTGAATATATTCGTCGTTGATAATCCCCGCTATCCTGCCAACAATTTGGTTGTCCCTGTATGCCAGCCAATAGGTTGCACGACAGTATTCCCTTGCCGGATTTTTGGGGCTGAGGGTAGCGATTTCATCCATAAAAAGCGGCGGAACATAGTTTGGGTTATCCTTATACAGGTAGTTCGGAAACCTGATAAACTCTTTTAGCTGATGTTTTGTTTTTACCTCGCAGATTGTAACCATACTAAACACCTCTGCCTTTATGGAGCTTGTATTACAGCATATGAAGCCAGGCACTAAAAATTAATCTTTATTTATTATAACAACAGAAGCGATTGCTTGCAATCGCAACACATAAGTTGCATAGACGAGCAGCCAGGACGCATGGGCGAGCAGTAAGCTTTAGCTTACGACCAGCCAAGCTTTAGCTTGCGACCAGCCCCAAAATCAAGCTTAAGAGCGGCAAAAAGCCTGTGACTTTCTGTCACAGGCTTATTATATCCTTATATGGGCAGTTGCGCAGATTTCCAGGTAATTACAATCTTACGGCATTTCCTTTTGAACGACATTTCCCGTGTATTTTCCATGGCCGTACACTGCTGTAACAGTAATATAGTATTCCTGCCCCGAGGTCACTGTCCCGACATCTCCCCCGCTGTAACCAGCCCCTGGAGATATTGTATAGCTGGTCTGGTTCACATCGGAGATATATGTAATGTATCCATCATCCGGATAGGATGGGCTGGAATCGGATTTGGACATGACCACCTTGTAATAGGTAAAGCTATCTCCCGGGGTCTTAGTCCAGTTCACCCTCAGGTTTCCATCGTAAGCCTCAACAGTGACCTGTGGCGTGTAAGAACCTTCATTTTCAGCCTCAGCTTCCGGGACCGTTTTACGAACTACATTTCCGGTATATTTACCGTGGTTGTATACTGCTGTGATTGTGATATAGTATTTTTGTCCTGCAGTCACTGACCCAACATCTCCGCCGTTGTAACCACTTCCCGCCTTAATCGTATAGCTGGTCTGACTGGCATCAGAGATGACTGCAATATAGCCATCATCCGGGTAGGATGGGCTGGAATCAGATTTGGACATGACCACCTTGTAATAGCTAAAATCTTCTGAAGGCGTTTTTGTCCATTCAACCTTCAACCCCTTATCGACCACTTTCACACTGACATCGGGGGTGAAATTTGTTTCGGGAACAGGTGTCACTGTTGGTTCGGGAATGGGAGAAGGAGTAGGAGTGGAAGTGGGTTCCTCCTCATAGGTTATCTTTTCCCCTTCGTCGTAGGTTATCTTTTCAACCAGGATCAAGTTGTAGATCAGCTGTGCAACCTCTGCCCTTGTCAATTTCAGCTGTGGGCTGAAGATCTTCTTCCCGCCGGAACCCGTGCCAATCATGATCTTGTTTTCTACAACAGATGCAACGTAAGACCGCAGGTTTGGAGAGATTTCTTCAATATCTTCGTAGCCTTTCAGGATGTCATTATAATTGCTGATGGGTTTATAGCCCAGCGCTTTGACCAACGCGACGGCAATGTCTTCCCGAACTGAATCCTCCTCGGGCCGGAAAGAATCGCCCCTGGCTGTTCGATAACCTGTCAGGTAGTATTTTGCAGTTTCAACATATTTATAGTACTGTGATGTTATGGGAATATCCAGAAAAGTGCCCTGCTGCGGATTCACCAGCGGCAGGTCCAATACCTTGACCATGAGGATGGCAAATTCCCCTCTGGATACTTTTTCACCCGGGTTGAAACGACCCTTCGAATCCTTATCCATAATCCCCGCTTCAACCACGCTCTTTACACTTTCGTACGCCCAATGATCCTTATTAACATCTGTAAACTCAGACTTCTTATGTTCGGGTTGAGCCGCAGCCATGATCGTAAATGATGTGAGCATGATTGCCGTGACCAGTAAAAAAACGAGTGTTTTCCGCATAATCAACACCTCCGTGTTCTGGTATTTCGAAATATACCCTTCTATCTCTATTTTCTTCTATTCGGAATGGGAATGCTATAGGAATCCTGTCCTATGAAGCAGGACCAGTGGTTCATCAAACGCTTATATCCGCCTGTAAGCGGGAGAAAAGCAAATATATTTGAACCTCTTTGCTCGTCTGTTGAATTTCAGGTTGGAAATGAATCCTATGCGACAAGATTGAAGCAGATATGGTGCGAACCTGTTGCTCCCTTTTGTTTTAGGAGTAACAGGGCTATAGATCAACTTTGTAAAGCTTGCGTTTATCCAAAGACCAGACAGGTTCAGAAAAATCTCCTTTATCCGTATTCTTTAAGGCATTTTCATAATCATAAACCCGCGCATCGATCAGATCGATATGATGCAGCAGTTCAGCCTCAAGAAACATGGGCTTTTTCGGGCTTCCATAATCAGGTTCATAATGATGGCTGACAACCAGGTGTTCAAGCACGAGGATAACCTCATCGGATATACCCAGCTGCTTTCCGGCAATTTCGATTTCTTTGACGCCCATCACCAAATGGCCTAAAAGCTGACCCTCCCTGGAATACTCTGAAAACCCAAGGTCATCGGAATCCAGTTCGCCGATTTTAGAAAGATCGTGAAGCAATATCCCCGCATACAGAAGGTCCATGTTAAGCTCGGTATAGACATTTTTAAGCACTTGCGCGGTTCTTAGCATTCTAACAAGATGATACAGTAAACCGCTTCGGATGGAATGGTGCAGTGAGCGTGCCGCAGGCCAGTACAGAAGCTTGTCACTCTTTGCTTTGAGCAGTTTCAGGACAAGCGCTTTTATATCAGAATGAAGGATTTTGTGCGCATATTCGAAAATCTCATCCAGCATTTCCTGTGCCGGTAAGGGTGCTGATGGAACAAATGCCACGATCTCTTTCTGATCTTCAGGATCGGCCAGGCGCATTTTGTTCACATTCAGCTGAAGAGCCTCTTTCCAGCTGTCCACTTTCGCGTTGATATAATAAAGCTTGTTCAGTTGGAGGGTTTGAAAAAAACCTTCATTGACATCCCAGAATTTGCCGTTGATCTCACCCGTTTTATCCAAAAAAACCAGATCGGCGTATTGCTTTTTCCCCGCGGTTTCCTTGAGTTCTTTCTTTCTTAGGATGTATATTCCATTAATCACATTCCCGCATTCCAGGTCTGCGATTGCAATTCCGTCAAAACGCATAAAGCCTCCAAAATTTTCGGTTCGCCGGTGATGGTCGGAGCCGGTGTGTAAATATAATGTTGATGACTCCGCTCGCCCTTTATATATCCCATACCTTAACAATATGATATTCAAGCTTTTCGTTCAAGTTAATTTCTTTATGTCGCGGAAGCATTTTTCCTTCTTCGTCCATGACGATCCTGACGACAGGCCGGGTGGGGAAATATTTATTGTATCTTGATACCAGCCCCTTCTCCCCATTGTTCAGAATAATAGCTGTACCGACAGGATAATAAGCGACATATCGAATGAAGGTATCTACGATTTCCTGATCAAAATGATGAGAAGCCAAAGAGGTGATATAGTCAACCACTTCATGGTGCATCAGCTTTTTTCGGTAAACCCTGTCAGATGTCAATGCGTCATAAACATCTGATACAGCCACAACCCTTGCGGCCTTATGTATATTGTCCTTTCGCAGGTGATGCGGATAACCGCTCCCATCTGAACGCTCGTGGTGCCCCAATGCGATGAGCAGAGCGGCTATGCTGATCCCTTCCACACCCTTCAGGATTTCATAGCCATACAAGGTATGTTTTTTAATCTCTTCAAACTCATCCGGGGTGAGCCTGCCTGGTTTCTTCAAAATTTGTTGTGGAATCTTTATTTTACCGATATCATGCAGGATGGACCCCACACCAATTTCGCGAAGCTTGTCCCCTTCATAGCCCAGGCCTATGCCGATGACCAGTGAATAGATACAGACGTTGACGCTGTGAGAAAATGTGTAATCATCTACAGAGCGTATATCAGAAAGAGTGACGATGATATCTTCATTGGCCAGGATGCCATCAATAATTTTATCGACGACCTCCATGACCTTTTTACCATCTATGCTGGTGGTGATGGATGTATTGACCATGGTTTCCCTGACAAGCTGTTTTGCCTCGGTAACTATCTCTTCATGGATGAACTCAGGTACATGAATGCCTCTGGAAATATCATCTTCAATGAAAATCTCTGTTATACCGTTTAATTGAAGCCTTTTGATGTACTCATCGTTCAGTTCAGTACCGGAAGAAAGCAATACCGTTCCTTCCAGCGTCATAATTGTTTTCGCCAGTATTGAACCCACTTGAATCTGATCAAGGTTTATCCTTCGCACCCTGGGCAGCCTCCCAAAACATATGAATAAGATAAGATAAAAAAAATAAGCAACAAGAGCTGCACCTGTTATAAAAGCGCAAGCTGGCTATCCGATGGATTAGCCCGTTCAACCCGATCCTTCGTATCGAAAGAAAACAACTTGCACAACACTACAGCTTATCCTTCAAACAGCGGAAATATCTGATTAAACAATAAGTTGATAAATACCCTTATATATATCGGATGTTTAATTTTGTTATTTTACATTTTTTTAAATTATAGCATCTTTCTAATTTTTAGTCAATTTATGCTAAACAGTATCGTTGGTATCTGTTGCAGATACCAACGTCCGACAGCAGGGCAGTTTTACCGTTTCTTTGCTTATTTACAAAGGTGCATATTGTTCAACTCATAAAGTCCAGTTGTTCTTTTCTGTGTTCCTGCTTTTCCAGTGTTTTTTCAAGCGTTTCCTTATCCATGTGCTGGGCGTTGTAATTCAGGTAGCCATCCGTATACTCCATTCTTCTTAGCAGATTTTCCTTCTGATCTTCCATTTCATGCGTTCCGAAAGCAATAATGTTTTTCAGGTTATCCATTTGCTGCTGTCTTTCCTGCTGAACCTGTTCACTGTGCTGAAGATTATCTGGATTGGAGATATCGGAGTGCTGCTCGAGATGTCTTTCGGTGCGGACATACCGGTTGTTGATGTTCATCAGTTCTTCAATGCGCCTTTCATTTGCCATTTTCATCTCTTCCCTGCTGTCAGCTGCTTTTTTCTCTGAAGAATCGTTCATTTTACTCCTCCTTTTAAAAGTAAAGCAAGTTGGGATGTTTTGTTTGAAACCCTTGCCCAATGTATACTCTTGCAGCATTGGCTGCAAAAAATCCTGTTTCAAATTTATTATGTCCAGGTAGTTTTAATTTCAGAACGTAAAAAACTCCCACAACATGTGGGAGTTTTTTCCTTTTAAAACAGAAGCGCATCATGCAATATAAGATTTTTGAGTAAATGAAACCTGTTATTCCGTTAGTAATGGTTTTAAAACAGACAACACCTGGTTTTTCAACAGTTCCAAAGCTTTTTCGGACTCCATGAGGGTTTGGCCTGTCACTCCGTAATAGATTTTTATTTTGGGTTCGGTCCCTGAAGGCCGTACACAGAACCATAAGTTGTTTACCGTTTCATAATACAACACATTGGATTCGGGAAGCCCGGTTGGTTCTTCCTTACCCGTCTCAACAACGGTGCGGATACCGCATTCATAATCGCGTACAGCCCTGATACCAATATCCCCAAAGAGCTCTGCTTTCTTTTGTCTGAGCAGGCTCATGGCCTGCTGGATTTTTTCAAGTCCATCCTTCCCCTTTAAGGTAAAGGAGTCCAGGCCTTCCCTTGCAAACCCGTACTTTTCATACAATTCAGTCATACCATCATCAAGGGTCATTCCCCTGGACTTATACCACGCGTACATTTGTGCTATCAGCATTGCCGCAACCACTGCATCCTTATCCCGGGCAAAGGTGCCTGCCAGATATCCGTAGCTTTCCTCAAAGCCAAACAGATATTTTTCATTCCCTCTTTCCTCACGCAGGAGGATTTGCTCCCCAATAAACTTAAAGCCCGTTAAAACCTCGATCAGTTTCACTCGGTATGCCTTTGCAATAGCCCTGGCAAGCTCGGTGGTAACGATGGTTTTAACCACAAAACCATTGGAGGGCAGTCTTCCCTGCTGCTGCAGGTTGTTCAAAATAAACTCCATCATCAGGCAACCGGTCTGGTTTCCGCTGAGTGTAGCATATTGGCCATCGCGGTTTCGAACAACAACCCCGATCCTGTCGCAATCGGGATCGGTTCCAATGATCATCTCTGCATCCTTTTGCCTGGCCATTTCAATAGCCAGTTCAAAAACCGTGCGTTCTTCCGGATTTGGATATTTGACGGTACTGAAATCCGGGTCGGGTAACTCCTGCTGTGGGACAACATAAACATGATTAAACCCAATTTCCTTCAATATGCGCCTTACTGGTTTATTTCCGGAACCATGAATGGGAGTGTAGATGATAGGATAATTGATGCCCTGATCCAGCCGGGTGACCGACAGGGATTTTAAGGCCGCCATATAGGCATCATCCACCTGTTGACCAATCATCACCAGCAGCCCTGCTGCTTTGGCCTTGTCAAGCTCCATCACCTGGATTGTGGTGATATCGGAAATAGCGTCTACTTCTGCCAGAACAGCGTTGGAAAGCTCGAGGGGAAGCTGGCCGCCATCTTCGCCATATACCTTGTATCCGTTATATTCCTTTGGATTGTGGCTGGCAGTAATAACAATGCCCGCATTGCAATGCAAATGCCTTACGGCAAATGACAGCTCGGGTGTGGGCCTTAATTCATCGAACAAATAGGTTTTGATCCCATTGCGGGTAAAAACCCGTGCGCTTTCTTCCGCGAATTCACGGGATTTATGCCTGGAGTCATAGGCTATTGCAATAGACAAAGCCGTGGATTTCTGCTTTTTCAAAAAATTCGCCAACCCCTGTGAGGTCTTGCGCACCACATACCGGTTCATCCGGTTTGTCCCTGCACCGATCAAGCCCCGCAGGCCACCTGTTCCAAATTCCAAATCCCTGTAGAACCTGTCCTCAATTTCCTTGTGGTTGTTTGCTATGGCAGCAAGCTCAGATTTTGTGGACTCATCAAAGTATGGATGCTCCAACCAGTTTTTGTATTGTTTCATGGTCCCCATAAAAATCACTCCCGTTTACCTAATAAGATTTATGTTACCTGTATGTTTCAGAAATGCGTTTGATTTCAAGCGCCCTGCCGGTCTTATCGTCAATTGTAACAAGCACCGCATTCAGCATCAAGCGGCCTTCAGCCGGTTCAAAATGACCGGGCAGACCTGTGATAAACTTTTGGATGATTTGAGCCTTGTCAACCCCGATAATCCCGTCCATGGGGCCTGTCATGCCCACATCCGTAATGAAGGCGGTGCCGCCGCTGAGTATTCGTTCATCAGCAGTTTGAACATGGGTATGGGTACCAAGGACGGCACTGGCACGTCCATCCACGTAATGGGCAAGGGCAGCTTTCTCACTGGTAGCTTCCGCGTGGATATCAATTAAAATGGCCTGACATTGCTGCTTTAAAACGGAGATCTCCCTGTCTGCAGCCTGAAACGGGCAATCACAGGGCATATCCATATAGATTCTGCCCAGCAGGTTCACAAGCCCCAGCCTTATACCGTTCTTCTCAAGAACCATACGGCCTTTTCCCGGTACACCCTTTGGATAGTTCGCCGGCCGGATTAATTTGGAACATGAATCGATAAAATTGAGAATTTCCTTGCGCGCCCAGGTATGATTTCCCATGGTGATCGCATCGACACCGCAATTAAAAATATCATCGGCGGTGTTAAAATTGATGCCCTTACCACCTGCGGCATTCTCCGCGTTTGCGATACAAAAATCCCAGCCATACAGGTCTTTCAAACCTTTTAGCCTGTCTGTCAGAACCGATCTTCCTGTCTTGGCAAAAATATCACCGATAAAAAAAACCTTCAAACCATACCGCCTTTCCAATGCGATTAAGAAGCGTGGGTAACCGTAAAAATAACGTTAAGAAGCGTTAACACGCTTCTTAACGAATAAACGGATGTTTCATTCAATTAGTATTTGGGCTTCTACTTTGCGTAATCGATGGTTCGGGTTTCCCGGATCACATTCACCTTGATTTGCCCCGGGTAATCCAGTTCACTCTCGATCCGCTTGCAGATGTCCCTGGCCACGATAACCATGCCTTCGTCGTTTACATCCTCGGGTTTTACCATGATGCGTACTTCGCGTCCCGCCTGAATCGCAAAAGACTTGTCGACGCCTGTGAAGGAATTTGCAATTTCCTCAAGCTTCTGCAGCCTCTTGATATAGGATTCCAGCGTTTCTCTTCTGGCACCAGGACGTGCTGCCGAAATAGAATCGGCGGCCTGAATGAGGATTGCGATGATGGAATTCGGTTCTTCATCGCCGTGATGCGCCATGATAGAGTCGATGATCACACCACTTTCATGATATTTTCTGCATAAATCGGCACCGATGGTAACATGGGAACCTTCCATTTCATGATCCACGGCTTTTCCGATGTCATGAAGAAGACCGGCACGCTTTGCCAGTGTGATGTCTTCTCCCAGCTCACCTGCCATCAAGCCAGCCAGATGGGCAACCTCGATGGAGTGATTCAACACGTTCTGCCCGTAACTGGTTCTGTACTTCAGCTTGCCAAGCAACCGGACCAGTTCGGGATGCAAACCGTATACACCCGTTTCGAAGGTAGCACGATCTCCCTCTTCACGGATGGTGTTCTCAACCTCTTTTTTCGCTTTTTCCACCATCTCTTCAATACGAGCGGGGTGGATTCTTCCGTCGAGTATCAGCTTTTCAAGCGTAATACGGGCAACTTCCCTGCGAATAGGGTCGAAACCCGACAGAATGACGGCTTCCGGGGTATCATCGATGATCAAATCGATCCCCGTCAGGGTTTCAAGCGCACGGATGTTTCGTCCTTCACGCCCGATAATACGCCCCTTCATCTCATCATTGGGCAGCGACACCACTGAAACAGTAATTTCGGATGCATGGTCTGCAGCACATTTTTGGATTGCAGTGGACAGAATTTCCTTGGCTTTCCGGTTTGATTCCTCTTTTGCCTTCTCGTAAACGTCCTTCACCAAAATAGCCGCTTCATGTTTCACTTCGTCCTCAATGTTTTTCAGAAGATATTCCTTTGCATCTTCCACGGACAAGCCGGATATGCTTTCAAGCTTTTCAAGCTCCTGCCTGTGCAGATCGTCGATCTCATCCTGCCGGACCTCGATCTCCTTGATCTGTTTGTTCAACCCTTCTTCTTTTCTTTCCAGGGTATCCATCTTCTTTTCCAAAGTTTCATCTTTTTGTTGAAGTCTTCTTTCGGTCCGTTGGATTTCTATCCTTCTTTCCTTCACTTCCTTTTCCAAATCCACTCTGCTTTTGTGAATCTCGTCCCTGGCTTCAAAAAGTGCTTCTCTCTTCTTTCTTTCAGCAATTTTCTCAGCTTCACTTACAATACGCTGGCCTTCCTTTTCGGCACTGCCGATTTCGGCTTCCGCCACTCGTTTTCTATGTTCAATTCCTTTACGGAACATAATAAGTGAACTGATAACAGCAATGATTATGCCTGCTCCCAGGCCAATCAACACATAGATAAAGATCTCCCTCACCTCCTTGTCTACTGTAACTTGCACTTTTATCTCATGTAACAACGTATAGTATTCAATTAAGTATATTTCGCTGTTGAAAGGATTTATGCAAGGTACTTTTTCTTTCACATGGTTTCATTTCATTGTTAAGCAAACAACGCAAAATCAAAAATAGCATATGACACAAAATGTCCATACTATCAATATTCTAAACTTTTTTAAAATAGGTGTCAAGAAATTGACGATGTAAATTTGAAGATTATAGAAACACAATGACAGCAAAGCTGATTTTCCTTCTGTCAGCATAGCACACCCACCGCCACACAAGCTTCTCATGGCTGACGATCCTGTGGCGGTCTGATTATTAGCTGAAGACTTACGCGCTTTTTACAAGGGTTCCGGATACTTTTTCAACAGTCATGGGCTTGTACAGATAGAAGCCCTGGACAATAAAACAACGGGCATTCTTCAAAAAGTCCAACTGTGGCAGGGTTTCAACCCCTTCTGCCAGAACATCGATGCCAAGGTTTTTTGCCAGAGTGATAATGCCGTCAATAATAATTTCATCCTTTCGGTTCACGGTGATCCCCTGCACAAAGCTCATGTCTATCTTCAACCGGTGCAGTGGAATCTGTTTCAGATAATTCAGGGAAGAGTATTTCATTCCGAAATCATCCATCGCGACTTTTACACCCATATTGTCCAAACGCTGCAGCGTTTCTGAAATGGATTTCGTATCTTCCATCAGGATGCTTTCAGTGATTTCCAATTCCAGATACCCCGGCTCCAGCCCTGTTTCCTGAAGCACTTGAGCAACAACCCCCACAAGGTCATACTCCACAAACTGTCTCACTGACAAATTAACGGCTACAGGAACCCTTTGAAAGCCCTGATCGTGCCAGTCCTTCATCTGTTTGCAGGCATTTTTCAACACCCATTCCCCAATGGGCAGGATCAGACCGGTTTTTTCAGCAATGGGGATGAACTTCCCCGGAGAGATCAAGCCCAACTCTGGGTGGTTCCACCGAATCAACGCTTCAAAGCCCACAATCATTCCCGAGCTGATATCTACCTGTGGCTGATACTGCAGTTCAAATTCATTGCGGTTTACAGCCTTATACATCTGATTGGTCAGATTCATGATCTCCCCAAGAGTGCTTTTCATGACCGGAGTGCAAACCTCATACTTGTTTTTTCCCTTTTCCTTAGCCTTGTGCATGGCAATATCAGCGTTCTTCATCAGGGTTTGCGCATCTTCACCGTCCACAGGATAGAGGGCAACCCCGATACTTGCGGTGACGTAGACTTCATTGCCGGAAAGATCGAACTTGCGGCGAAATGCTTCATTCAGCCTGGATGCAAGGATACCCACAGAGGCTTCATCCGCCTCGCCTGTAACGAGAATCAGGAATTCATCACCACCTACCCGTGCGATGAAGTCGCTGGATCCAACGATGGAAACAAGCCGCCGTGAAACCATTTTCAGCAGCTGATCCCCCTGTGCATGACCCATGGTATCGTTGATGATCTTAAAGGAATCCAGATCGAGGTAAAGCAGGGCCATGGAAAAGTCCTGAGCCTGTTTTTCCGCTATCACTCTATTCACAGAATCAATAAACCTTTTATTGTTGGGTAACCCTGTCAGATGATCATAAAAAGCGAGCTTGCGAATCTCCTTTTCCATACCAATACGGGAGTCTATCTCAATTTGAAGTTCCCGGTTGGCAGCATTTAATTCCCTTGTTCTGTCAAGAACCTTTTGCTCCAGCTCATCATGAGATGCCTGTAATTCTTTCTGGATTCTCTTGTTTTCAGATAGATCCTGAAACAACAACACTGTTCCATACAGCTCATTCCATTCATCAAGCAGCGTAGAGGAAGAAAAAGACACCTCCAGCATCTGATTGTCCTTTCGCAGGAGCAATAATTCGTCGGCGGGTTTGATAGTGTTGTCGTGCATGTTCTTTACCACAAAATCCAGCGGTTTGCCCAGTAGTTCTTCTCTACTGTAGCCCAGCATCATTCTTGCCCCTTCATTGATATCCCTGATGCAATGGCTTCGGTCGGTGATAAGCATCCCTTCCTTCATGGTTCTCAACACTTCAACAACAATATTCTGAGGGTTCAGGTTCATCAGGCGATACCTTTTGATGGAATACCAAATACCATAAACCGGAATAACAATAAAGCAAACCGTTAATGCGGGTACAATTGGCTTTCCAAGAACAGGAAGAATGATGTCTGTCAGCGAGCCCAGCGCAAAAACGGCGATGATAGTAACAACAATGATTTTGGCCTGTTTTTTTTCTCTTTTCAACGGTGACTGTTTTCCCCAGAACAGAATTATGAAAATGCTGGCCAACACGTAGGTACAATAATAAAGGGGCAAATAAAAATCAATCAGCGGACCGTTTCCACCGCTGTTCCAATAGGACCAGCCATATTTCGACCTGACGATCAAATCTTCGGTAACAGGGTGGTAGATATAGTAAATGTAAATGGAAATCATGGCGGGCAGGTAAAACAGACCCAGAAACCAGGGATTACTCAACAGCCTGTCTTTCTCGACCAGTACCAGCAGGAAATGAAGCATCAGGCAGTAAACCATACTCCAGAAAATTGTTGCAGTCTGTCTGAAAACTGTCGCTGTTGCAGCATCAGAGGCGGCATTCATCAGCATCAGTGTCGTGGACCACAGCGATAAATCCAGGCAGAACACAAAAAAAATACGGTTCAGTTTGTTCTTGATATCATACATCAATGAAAAGGTACCAATCAAAACGTAAAAAATGCTTGTCAGTAAATATACAATCACCATGAAGTTCATAAGCCATTAACTCCAGTCCTGACTATTTCAATTTATTCTTTACCCTTGGAAGGTTTTGCTAAACCAAAATATCTGTCATTTCGACAAAATTTTTTCTGTTGCTTATGCATCGCTTTTTTTCTGATGCAGTGATGTAGTTTTTTGATAAACAGTTTTCCCTTTTCCTGCTTTCTTTATTTCGTTCCTTTTACCTCTTGTTTTTTTCTTTGTCTGTGCAGCAGGCCTTTCAGATCCTGGAGAAAGCAGGAAGCCAATTAATTCTTCATTTTTTGTAAGCCGCAGTGCTTCTTTGACCAATGCATGATTGCCGGGTTTATAAAACTGCAGCAGCGCCCTTTGCATGGCCATTTCCTTTTTGCTTTTGGGAACATACACCTCTTCACCGGTTTCAGGATGAACTCCAGTGTAATACATGCAGGTAGCAATGGTTCCCGGCGTAGGATAGAACTGCTGAACCTGATCAGGAACAAACCCCGTTTTTTTCATATATACAGCCAGCTCCACCGCGTCCTGCAAGGTGCTGCCAGGGTGCCCGGATATAAAATAGGGGACGAGGTACTGTTTCCTGTTGTTTTTTTGATTCCATGCTTCATATTTCTGCCTGAATGCTTCATACACCTCGGGTCCGGGCTTGCGCATCAGCCTGAGCACCCGTTTGGATACATGCTCCGGAGCCACCTTCAGTTGCCCGCTGATATGGTTTTTGCACAGTTCATTGAAGAACTGGCTGTTGGTGTCGCGAAGCAAAAAGTCGTATCGAATCCCGGATCGAATAAATACCTTCTTAACTCCGGGGACACTTCGGGCGGCCTTCAGGATGTCCAGGTACTCCCCATGGTCTGTCTGCAGGTTTTTGCAGGGTTCGGGAAACATGCATTCCCTGTTCTTACACGAGCCTTGAGCAGCCTGCTTTTTACAGGCCGGTTTTCTGAAATTGGCCGTAGGCCCTCCGATATCGTGGATGTAACCCTTGAAATCCGGGTTTGCGGCCATGGCTTCCACTTCACTGACAATGGAAGCTTTGCTTCTGGATCGAATAATCCTGCCCTGATGAAAGGTAATGGAACAAAAGGCACAGCTGCCAAAACAACCACGATGACTGGTGATGCTGAACTTTACTTCATCCAGCGCCGGTACCCCTCCCTTTTGAAGATAGGAAGGGTGCCAGGTGCCCGTATAGCCAAGCCCGTAAACCCTGTCCATCTCTTCGGTGGTCATGGGTAACCTCGGAGGGTTCTGAACCAGGAACCTTTTTCCGTGCGGCTGGATGACCGTACGACCCCAAAAAGGATCCTGCTGCCGGTATTGCAGCATAAATGCCTGGGCAAATATTCTTTTGCTTGCTGTAACCTCCTCGCAGGACGGAAGCACCAGCACCTTACCTGTTTCACATTTCTCTTGCTTTAACGCCTGCTGTACCTCATTCGGCAGGTTTTCATCTGCCGCCGCCATATAACAGGTTCCGCGAATGGCCTTCAGCTTATGAACGGGAACTCCTTTTTGCAAGAGGGCGGCAATTTCTAAAATGGTGTTTTCACCTTCGCCGTATATCAGCAAATCAGCGGCGCAATCCGCCAGCACCGACGCTCTGACCCTGTTCTGCCAGAAATCATAATGGGCAAACCTGCGAAGGCTTGCTTCCATTCCACCAAGAAGTATCGGGGTATCCGCAAAGGCTTCCCTGGCCCTGTTTGAATAGACAATCGCTGCCCTGTCAGGCTTGTGTCCCCTTTCACCCCCCGGTGAATAAGTGTCTTTTCTTCTTGGAAGGCCCGATGCCGTGTAATTGTTCACCATTGAATCCAGTACGCCTGGAATGATCAGAACGCCAAGCGTTGGTGTTCCCATGCGTTTGAAGTCTTCAACATTGTTCCAGTCGGGCTGGGCAATGATTCCCACCCTGTAGCCTTCATGCTCGAGCAGTCTGCCAAGAATCGCGTGACCGAAGCTGGGATGATCCACATAGGCATCTCCGCTGACCAACAAAAAATCAAGGCTGTCCCAGCCTCGTTCTTTCATTTCAGTCCGATTGACAGGTAAAAAACCGTTCATCCAACATCCTTTCAGGAAAATGTTTTTACAATTTATACTGAAGTTGAAGCCAAATTTCCTGTGTCTGTTACGATACCATCAGGGATTTGTATCCGGGATGATTCTGCAGTGTTTTGAAATCCAAATCCTTTTTTATTCGGGTAAGGTAAACCGGATCCAGCTCAATGACACGCTTTAACAGATCCACCGCCACATCCTTTTCTCCCATATGTGAGTATACCTTTGACAAACCATACATCAGTTCTGCATCATCCGGATGATTGTTCAGGCCCTGTTTTAATATGCGGATGGCTTTTGAGTAATCCCGGGTTTGCAGCAACGCACCGGTAAAATAGTTGACAAGAACCGGATCCTCCTGATTCAGTTCATAAGCCCTGTCGAAAGACGCCACGGCATCTTCCTGACGCCTGGCCATATCCAGCACGATACCGCGGTTAAACCACAGTTGATAGGATTTATCAAACTGAACGAGCCCCTTGTCGAAAACCTGAACCGATTCCCGGTATTGCTTCATCTGCCCCAGCAAAACCCCAAGATAATTCACTGCGTCCTCCTGGTAGTCATCCCCCTGCAGGGCTTTATACAGAACTTCCGCAGCTTTCTCCTTTTGCCCCATTTCGTCCATCAGTGTACCCGCATTGTACAGAAGAATACTGCTTTGCGGATGGGCTGCAATCCCTGCTTCGTAGGTTTTCAGAGCTTTTGTCTTTTCCCCGCGGGATCGCTGGGCCAGCGCCAGGTGATAAAAATGAGAGGGTTCAGTGGGTTCCAGATCAATCAGCTCTGAGAAACACTCCTCCGCTTTGTCAAACATCTTTTCCTTCAGTGCCGACTTACCCTTCCATTTCAGGGCTTCCAGCTGCTTATCATCCGCTTTTGCCACCTCATCCAGCACATCAAGGGCTTTTTTCGTTTCACCCTTCTGGTAATAGATGCTTCCAAGTACAATCCTCATGCTGTTATCCCGCAGGTCACCCCGCCCTTTTTCAAGATATTCGATAGCCTTTTCGCTCATTTCCATGGCCAGATAAGCACGGGCAATATTCTTAAAAACCACCGTCAAATCCGGTTTTGTTTCCAGTACCTTTTGGTAATGCCGAAGGGCATGTTCATATTTGCCCAAATGATACAGGGCATAGCCCAAATAGAAATGAAGCATGGTTTCCATCTCTTGGGGTGTGTATTTTTTTTGTTTGTTGTTTTCGTTTGATTCCTTCGCAGTGCGTTGTTCCTTCTGAACAAACTTCAGGCCGTTGTTTAAAAATTTATAAGCCTCACGGTATTTGCCAATAAAGCAATGTAAATAACCCGCATTATAAGCAACACCGGGCGACACGGGCAGAATGGCTGATAGCATCCTGTATTTTTCAGCGGCGATTTCATACCTATCCAGGTTGATCAGGCGCTGAGCAAGGATCAATTGTTTTTTTACGTTTTCCAGAACCTGTTCGTCACCAAGTGTGATGCTGCGATATACATCCATGGCTTGAATCTCATTTTTCCACAGCTCGGCATTGGTTGTAAAGCTTGTGACATTCCATATACCGGACTTTATCCCTGCTTTTTTCTCCAGGAAGGGCTCGCGAGCCCCCGCTTTTTGAAGCCTTTTGGAGAAGGCGATATGATCAAACACCACCACAGGCAGGGGCAGGATAATGCCGGCAACGATAATCCCAAGCTCGACCGCCGCGGTTGTCAGAACGTTTTCAAACAGAGAAAAAACCGTTACCGTTGCGGCCATAAACTGCAGAACCAAAATCAGAATGGATCCCGGACCGGGCTTTTTGACGAAACGATTCATGATATACAGCGCCAACAGGCAAATTAAAACAGCCGTAAATATTAATGGAATCTTCATTCTCGTCCTCCGTTTGGTTCTCTGATTCAGCCCTGATCAAAGCTGCTCATCTTCATCTCTTCCCATTGTTCCCTGCTGATCAGGATCCTTCTTGGTTTGCTGCCCTCAAAGCCGCTGATAATTCCCCTTTCGGCAATCTGGTCGATCATTCGCCCTGCTCGGGCGTATCCGACCTTGAAGCGCCTTTGGATCAAAGAAACCGATGCCTGCCCGCAATCGATGAACATTTCGATCACCTGGGGCAAAAGCTCATCGACCTCCATCTCCTGATCGGGGGAATCAGTGTTGGTGGCGGCAATCTTATCAATAATGTCTTCATTATATTGTACCACGACCTGGCTTTTGACATACTCGACGACCTGCTCCACCTCTTTGTCGGATACAAAGGTTCCCTTCACGCGAATGGGTTTTTGCAGCCCCACCGGGTAATACAGCATGTCGCCCTTGCCCAGAAGCTTTTCAGCGCCGGCCATGTCCAGAATGGTTCTGGAGTCTACCTGTGAGGAAACCGCAAAGGCGATTCTTGAGGGGATATTGGCCTTGATTACGCCGGTGATGACATTCACCGACGGCCGCTGTGTGGCGATGACAAGGTGCATTCCGGCAGCACGAGCCATTTGGGCAAGCCGGCAGATGGAATCCTCCACGTCATGGGGCGCAACCATCATCAGATCCGCCAGCTCATCGATGATGATGACGATCTGCGGCAGCTTGAAGCCCTGTCCCGCCGCTTCGATGTGTTGATTGTAGCCGGCAAGATCGCGAACGCCCGCATCTGCAAACAGCTTATACCGCATAACCATTTCCTGTACAGCCCACTGCAGAGCCCCGGCTGCCTTGGATGGATCGGTAACCACAGGGATTAAAAGATGTGGGATGCCATTATAGACACCAAGCTCGACCACCTTCGGGTCGATCATCAAAAGCTTTACCTCTTCAGGGGTAGCCTTGTATAATATACTGCAAATAATGGAGTTAATACACACGCTTTTTCCGGAACCTGTGGCGCCGGCTATGAGCAGATGGGGCATTTTCGCCAGGTCGATGATCACATTTTCGCCGGAGATGTCCTTGCCCAGACCAACCGCCATGCGGGATTTATACTTTACAAAATCCGGGGTTTCAAGAACCTCGCGCAGCATAATGGGCGCAACCTCCTGGTTGGGTACCTCGATGCCCACAGCAGCCTTGCCCGGAATGGGGGCCTCGATACGGATTCCCTGGGTTGCCAAAGACAACGCAATGTCATCCACAAGAGCAACAATGCGGCTGACACGCACACCCGGGCTGGGTGCAAGCTCATACCGTGTAAAGGCAGGCCCGATGGATACATTGATGATTCTGGCATCGATACCAAAGCTTAAAAGGGTGTCCTCCAGTTTTTTCACATTCTCTACCGCTGTGGCTTTTACTTTTCTGGTGTTCAACCCACCATCGGCCGGAGCATTCATGCATGAAAAAGGAGGAAACTGGTATTCACGATCGAGCATGGGCTTCACACGGATACTGCTGATCGGGGGCTCTTCATCGGGCAACGCTTGCTTTTTGGGTTCTTTCTTTTCCTTTAGCTGGATGGGGATTTGTTCGGCAGGTACCGGTTTGGGTTCAGTCTGGGCTTCTCTGCCGGGCTCCTCTTTATTGGCGGGCTTTCTCTCCAGTGGAAAATCGATGATTTTCCCGCGGTTGGCCTCCCTGGACGGCTCATGCGCAATGGAAGGCTCTGCCCTGGCCGGTACCGGTTCATCCAGTTCTTTTATAAAAACAGGTTTATCAACTTCTTCTGTATCCCCGTTATTGTTTTCCTTTGATGCATACAGCTGTTTCACCTGTCCGACCGTTGTGGTGACCATGTTCTTGACTGAAACCTCTGTAATCATCAGAGCCAGCACAATGCCAAACGCACCCAGTACGATGATAGTACCCGTTCTTTGAAGGATCATGCACAATGGAACACTCAATAGCCCTCCCAGCAAACCACCGTTGATGGTATGGGGAGGTTTGATAACCATACGACCTTCCCGAAAAAATTGATTCAAATATTTTAGAAACGACATATTCTCATAAATGTCCTTATCGTATGAACCGGCATGAAAGATGGCCCCCACCACCACAAGAAGCAGAAAAACCTGAATTGTCTTATTCCCAATTTGGGGCCTTTGCGGATAAAAGATTATCAGAATGCCGTAAACAAGCAGGATTGGCGGCAGAAGGTATGCGATGGAACCGAGTATCCCCGTAGATATGTACAGAATAATTTCACCCACAAGCCCTGTCAGATCCCGGATATAAATGCTAAGACCGCATAAAATGCTGAAAGCGATGAGTAAAATGCCGGCGAACTCTTTATGCTGCCTCTTCTTTTCCAGGCTTTTCTGCCTGGTTTGTGAAACAGCTTTTTTTGAGCTGGTCTGACTGCTTTTCACGGGTTTTTTCGTTCCTGCGCCCTTCACCGGCGTTTTTGAAGAAATGGATTTGCTGCTGTTTTTAGCACGATGGTCTGTGCTTTTCTTTTGTATCTTTTCACTCACGGCTGTTCCCTCCAGACATTCCATTCATCCCTACTATATCATATCACAGCGAGGTTGCAAACTGCGAAGCATGAAAATAGCCGTAATGTTTTCTACCACTACCGCGCTTGTTTAATGGCGGAAGGCACCATTAACGGATATTTCCACAAACAACTCCCCTTCGTGTTATGATTCTCCTTCCGAAAACTGGAGCTGGTGCAGACGATGATATAGGCTTTTGTTCTTCATCAGGTTGTGCCCTATTTCGCATGAAAAGATTGATTTCTCAGGGAAAAGGTGGTATGCTGGATACAATCTTATCTTAATGCAAAGCCTGCATCCTTGCAGGAACGAAAGGAGCTGTTCTGTTTCATGAGTTTTGATAGTAAGGTGGTCTTCGATTAAAACAGAATATTGGGCACGGTAAACTCTTTCAGGAAGCAACCGGAGAATCGATCCAGTTACGGAGCAACGTAAGAGGTTGCGTTCCAGGTTCTCATTTTTTCCCGTGCCGCCAAGCTAACCTTTCGTAAATACTGTAAACTATCACGGGTACATCGAACAGGTGTACCTTTTTTATTTCCGCTACTCCTGGTTAAACCGCAGTTTGCAGCTGAGAAGGCTGCTTGTTGCGGTATTTTTGTGCCCGGAAAAGCCGACTCTGTGACGACGGAGTTTTCAACAAACCCTTGAAAGGAGTTGATGTTTCATGAGTAAATGCGCTTGTAATTTGGATTATTTACAAACAATGAAGTTACAAAACCATGGAATGACTGAACAATTGGAGGTATTGAAACATTGCACGAACACAGCAGTAAAACCATGAACGTATTTGACAGTCAGAGCAACAAAACGATGAACTTATTGGATAGTTGGAGGAATGATACCATGAATTTATTGGATTACGGATTGAATCCAGATATGTTATATGAAAAAAACGAAGGGATTTTCGCCAGAATTACAGCGGTTCACAAGGAAAGATATGAGCTTGTTTGTGAAATGGGTGAATGTTTTGGTCGGTTGAAGTCAAGCGTCTATTATGGAGATGGTTCAGAAGAGTTTCCTACAACAGGGGATTTCGTAACCATCAACTACAACCCAAGCGGGGATAGCCTGATTTTGAAAACACTGCCCAGGAAATCAAAATTTGCGCGCAACGACTTTTCAGGTCATGCCGCAGGATATGTGAAGACGGTTTTGGAACAGGTGGTTGCGGCGAATTTTGATGATGTGTTTATCCTGGCATCCCTGAACAAGGACTTTAATGTAAGACGTATTGAGCGCTACCTGACCCTTGCCTGGCAGAGCGGAGCCGTGCCGGTGGTCATTCTGACGAAAGCCGACCTGGTTGAGGATTTTTCCGGGCAAATCCGGGAAGTGGAAAAGATTGCTGCCGGGGTTGCCGTTTATGCAGTAAGCGCAAAAACCGGTTTCGGGCTTGATTTACTGTCAGATTGCCTGAATCCGCGAAAAACCATTGTCTTTCTTGGTTCTTCAGGCGTTGGCAAATCAAGCCTGGTGAACGTACTGGCCGGCGAAGAGGTCATGACGGTGAACGACATTCGCGAGGATGACAGCAGAGGCCGCCATACCACCACTCACCGCCAGCTGATCATGCTGAAAAGCGGTGTGATGATCATCGATACGCCTGGCATGCGGGAGCTTGGCATGTGGGATGCAGGAACCGGTCTTGGCGAGGCCTTCAGCGATGTGGAGCAGTTTTTGGGACACTGCAGGTTTGCCGACTGCAGACACCAAACCGAGCCTGGATGCGCTGTGAAAGCAGCCCTTGAGACCGGAGAGCTTTCCCTGGACAGATGGAACAGCTATAACGGACTAAAGCGTGAAATTAAATTCACAGATGACAAGGCGGGATATTTACGCCAAAAAGAAAAGTGTCACAAGGATATTTCCATGTGGAATAAACAGAAAAAAAGAATGGGGAATTTTTAGCACAAGGGGACGGTTCTGCTGTGTTAACAAAAATGCACAGAAGAACTGTCCCCTTGTGTTCTGCTTTCTTTTATCAAAGCAGTTTCAATGCTTATTTTGTGACGTTAAACAATGGAACAATCAATGTGAAAATTGGCAGCAACAACGCGGGATATATGGGCTGGTACCAGGACAAAGTGGCAAACGGGCCTCCTAAAGCCATTACCCAAATGATAAATGAAAAAAAAGACACGATGATTTGATCCCAGGCCGGCTTCTGATGGGCTTGATTCGTAATGCGCCATACATAAAGAGGTGTTAGAATCAATAAAATGACAAACACCATCCAGTATGCCCCTGCAGGGGCCTGATTGGATGCATTGATGATTCCCTCCAGGGTAACATAGGCTGCAATGATCTCCGTGGGAATATACTTGATGACCTTCATTTTGTAATCATCCGCAGCAAGCTGGGGTTCGGCGGGCTGCTCCGCCGCATTCTTCGGTATTACCGTCGGAACCGTTTTGAAAAATGTTTGTATCGCCGACCCGGTTTGTGTTTCTTTACATGCATGAATAATTCTTCGTCCCATGACACTCCCCTTTCAAAACACAAGGATGCGCTTTCTCTTCCAGGAAAAAACCAAGTACTTCCTGTGAAACTTAAACATCTTCATACAATAAAGATATTCAGGGTTGGAATGTATGAGACATGAATGTGTCAACTGATCCTAATCTTTTTTCTGCTTGCTTCGGATGACCGTTATGGTAATGAAAGCCGCCACAGCGAGCACAATAACAATAACAGCCGGAATTAGCAGTTTTCCCCGCTGAATCGGGTAAGGCTCCGGAGCATGGTCGGCGAATACAGCCTGATTGCCTGCAAACACTGTAAAAAGAAAGGTCATAAGGCATAAGCTCCACTTTAATAATACCTTCTTCATATTGAGTTCTCCTTTCATCATTAACAAGCATTTCTATTCGTATAGCTTTATCAGCCCCTGGCTGAAAAGTTGCATAGGTACGGAACAACTTAGCCTTGTTACAAATAGTGATATCTCACCACCGTCGGTAGCCTGCTATGGAGGGAGGCGTTCGTAACACTTATGGGAGAGTTGGATTGCTTACATTAAAATCAGTCCAACTGTATAGGAAAATGTATTCGCCGCCAGCGACAGGAAGAACCACCGTTTCGTATTATTGTTCAGCCCATGGCAGATCAGCCTGTACTCCACCCAAACAACCGCCACTTCCAGTACGATGATAACCAGACTGCAGGGCGGAACAGGATATATCAAGTATATCCACCTGTAAATGATATTGAGAACAGGGTTGGTCACTACATTCACCAAGAGAACCAGCAAGTAGCCAATCCATTTCGTACCAAAGAAGAATGCCGCCACAACTTCCTCAAGCACGATGGTCAGCAGCAAAGCATAGCCAAATTGTACGAGGAGCTCACTGCTTTGCATTTTTTTTACGGATGTTCAGGATGATAACGATAGCTATTACTGCAAGTGCAATACAAACCATACCGAGTATCACAACCAGCCCCGCGTCAGGGCCGACGGGACCGGCAACAACATCAGCAAAGGCGACGTTACCTGTAAAAAGAAACATAGCAATTCCCACCATCAGGCTACATAGTGGTTTGAACAGATTCTCCCTCATGACTTTGACTCCCTTTATGAACAGATTTTTTTTCATGACTTTGACCCCCTGTAAGAACATATTTTTTCTGCGGTATGGAGAAAAACATCAGAATAGCACTGAGAATAATACAGATAAAGGTTATCCATTGGTTCGCAAAGAATTCTTTCCAACCAAAATAAATAAAATAGTTTCCTATGATAAGGGCCAGTGTTGTTAAGCCAAAGGCGAAGCCGGAATAGCCCTGAAGATGATCGGCAATTTCAGTGACTGTGACGGCCATTGTCAGGTTGAATAAAAACAACCCAGCCAGCGAAAGAACTATACCCGACTCACAGAAGGCAAGCAACGGTGCGGATAATAAAAGAGCGATGACTGTAGTGTTTCGCCTGCCGGTCCAATCGGATAAAACCCCTCCTGCAGCTTTGCCCAGCGCTATCGTCATCACCATCAGCAACCCGATTGCATTCGTGCTTTTCCATGGATAAACCCCCACTGAACCCACAACTGAACGCAGAACAATTACGAGCAACAGCAGCAGAAGGGGCAGCAGTGTTAAATTCCTGTTTTGCTTTGGTGCTGCAGTGGGAATGTTACAGGGTAAATGCGGGATTGGCAAAACCGCTATGGCAGTAAGAGCCATCGGAACGATGACAAACCATGGTTTGAAATCCAGAGTTTGTGATACAAGGCCTCCCAAAAAAAGGCCTATGGCACCGGGCGCAACGAAAACCCCGGCATAAGCAGCCCTCTGCCTGTCTATGTTCAGGCTGTAGACTCCCCCTCCAATGTGAAACATCGCGTTACCAAGGCCAGCCGCCATCGCCGCAGCAAAAGGAGCGTGCATGAAGGCTGCCGAGCTTCCGACAAGGATGCAGCCGCAGCATGCGATGAAATTAGTGTAACCGATTTTATCTGCCAACAATCCGAAGAAGGGCTGAAGCCCGAAAGCTATCGTGTTGTAAAGAATAATAGCCAACGCAAGGTTCTGCGTATTTTCATCTGACCCTGACGTTGAAGAAAGCATCACCAGACAGCACACCCCATCCACAAGCAGATGGCCCAGGCTATAGAGGATAAGCCCCCATTTTTTGTTCATGATTTCCCCCCTTGGCGGTTGTGTATAAACTACAGATCATTTTTTTCTTTTTTTGCGGATCAAATCGATAATGAGCAAGAATCCGAGAGCAAGGGCAATCACAAAAAGGCTGAATAGCATCAAAGAGCGAACATCTGTAAAATGGTGCAAAGCCAATGGGATTAGCAAAAGCGGTACTGCCGGTGTTCATGAAAAAAACAAGCACTGCCGTCAGGCTGAATATTTCTTTGAATTGCTTCTTTCTCATGTTTCCGACCCCATTATCAATATATAACTCACCATCACCCGCTCAGACCAAATGACAGAACTGCTACCGGCTTGATGAATATATGTTTTTTGTATTAACTCGATTGTATATGAAACCAGGATGAATTGCAAGAAATGTAAAAAAACTTATTTTTTCTGCCGAATCAGAGCTTTTTGAGCTTTGACAGGAACACAAGGGGACGGTTCTTCTGTGTTACTCGGTAACACAGAAGAACCGTCCCCTTGTGTTCATTTCGTCTTATCTCATGATTACAGTATACCCGGCGGACTTTAGGATTTCCAGGCTGCGGGCCTGGCTGTCCACATCGTAAAAGCAGATTTCCATGGCTCCGCCCTCCATTTCCCTGCTGTTGTTAATGCCGATGTTTTTAATATTGATTTGGTGTTCACCCAGCAAAGAAGCAATTGCTGCGATGACGCCGGGTTTATCCTCCACATCCACAACAATGTCATAGGTCTTCACAATACCGCCAATTCTGTTGTCCAGAAAAGAATCCCTGTATTGTTTTGCGCTGAAGAAAAACCGTCTCAGCGGTTCCTCCTCTTCCCCACACAAAACGGTTTTAAAATCATCGATACACTTCACATACCGCTCCAGTATTTCAACAATATTCTCCCGGTTGGTGCGGCAAATGCTTTGCCATATCTCCGGTGAAGAGGATGCAATTCGGGTGATATCCTTGAAGCCACCGGCAGCAAGCGTATGCATGATTTTATCCTCCCCGTCCAAATGATGAATAATATTCACAAGGGTGGAGGCCAGCACATGAGGAACATGACTGATTGCCGCCGTGGCATAATCATGTCTGGAGGGTTCAAGAACAATGGGCAATGCTCCAAAGGCCTGAATAAAACCCGACAACTTTTCGACATACCGGTTTTCAGTCCCCTCCGCAGGGGTTAAAATATAGTACGCATTCTCAAACAGATTTGCCCGGGCCGCTCTATAGCCCGTGGCCTCGGAGCCGGCCATGGGGTGTCCTCCGATAAAGGGACAGTGCAGTGGAATCGTTTCAATGGCCCGGATCACATCGCTTTTCGTGCTGCCAACATCGGTAAGAATGCAATCCTTATCCACAATACTGGCAAGCCTTTGAACGATTTGTGGAATCTTATCCACAGGAACGCAAATGAAAATGAGCTCACAGCCTGCAAACGAAGCATCGATTTCATTGGCCGCCTGTTGGATGGTGCCTTCCTTCAAAGCTATTTCAGTGGCCTGGGGATTTCGGTTATACGCAACAACCCAATCGGCCAGCTTCTTTTTATGTATCGCCTTTACCAGTGAGCCTCCGATGATGCCAAGCCCGACAACGCCCACTTTTTTCATGCTTACATCACCTTCCCGCAAATCGCCGCGAGAGGCTTTAATACCTGTAATATCGACTGGAACTGTTCAAAATCCAGGGATTGGGCCCCGTCCGAAAGCGCTTTTGACGGTTGCGGATGAACTTCGACCATAATGCCGTCCGCGCCAACAGCCAAAGCAGCCCTGCAAAGTGCCGGAATATACTCCCGTACGCCTGCCGCATGGCTGGGATCGACCAGGATGGGCAAATGGGATTTTTGACGGATGACCGGTACTGCACTGATATCCAGTGTGTTCCTGGTAGACGTTTCAAAGGTACGGATACCCCGCTCGCACAAAATAACGTTCGGGTTCCCCTCTGTCATGATATATTCGGCTGCGTTCAACCATTCATCAATCGTCGCCGACAAACCCCTTTTCAACACAACCGGTTTTTCGGTTTTTCCGACTTCCTTCAGCAGCTCGAAGCTTGACATGTTCCTTGCACCAATCTGGAATACATCCACATAATCCATCGCAATTTCAAGGGTCTTCAGGCTGGTCACTTCGGTGATGATGGCCATACCCGTCACTTCAGCCGCTTCCTTCATATATTCAAGGCCTTCACGGCCAAGCCCCTGGAATGCGTATGGCGAGGTTCTGGGTTTGAACGTGCCGCCACGCAGGAAATTGACACCGCACCCCTTCAGGAATGTGGCGGACTTAAGGATCTGTTCCCTGCTTTCTACTGAGCATGGACCAGCAACGATTGAAAACCCGTCACCACCGACGGTAAAATCCTTCACCTTGATCACGCTTGGTTCGGGATTGAACTTCTTATTGCTCAGCTTATAGGTTTCTGTAATGGGAACGAGCTTGTCAACACCTTCCATCAGATCCAGGTTGGTATTGGACAAAACCGATTTGTCCCCCACCACTCCGATAATAGTCACCTGTTTGCCCGTGGACAGGTGCGCCTGCAGCTGATGCTCCTCCAGCACGGCAACCACCCGCTGGATGTTTTCCCGGCTTGCCCCTGGTTTCATTACAATAATCATATTTTTCCTCCTGCTACCGTACTTCCGTACTACCTGATTCTACTCATTCTAATCCATCCCCCGCTCTCGCGTCAAGCCCATCCTGCGGTTAAATCCCAAGGCCTCTTTTTAGCAAAAGTAAAAAGCCCTTGACATCAAGAGCTTTAAAATTGGTTTAAATCATGTGCATTAGAAGGTTTTTCACGCAGACATGGGTACAGATTATACGTTTCCGTTGGCGATCTGCAGGTAAACCTGCGTGGATGAAATGTCGGAATGACCCAGCATCATTTGCACATCCTTCAGGTTCTTGCCTCTTTGCACCAGATGAGCGGCAAATGAATGGCGCAGTGTATGCGGGGTGATATCCTTCTGGATATTGGCCTTGGAAGTATAGTATTTGACGATTTTCCAGAACCCCTGCCGTGTGAGCCTGTTGCCGTTTGTGTTGACAAACAGGGCTTGCTCGGTCTTTTCACGAAGCATAAACGGCCTGACCATATCCAGGTATTCCTTCATAATATCGCTGCAGCCCCTGCCAACGGGTATTTTTCGCTCGCGGTTGCTGTGCGTGCAGGTTAAACTTAAGCCCTGGAGATCCAGATCGGATACATTCAGCGCAATCAGTTCGGATACACGGATACCGGTTGAATATAACAACTCAAGCATGGCCTTATCCCGCACTCCTTTAAGGCCCATCTTTTTAGGTTGACTCAACAGGATTTCCACTTCCTCCACCGACAGAATCTGGGGCAGCTTTTTCTCCACTTTCGGGGATTCCAGCCCGATGGTAGGATTGCCAATGATAAAATCGTGAGAAATCAAAAACCTGTAAAACGCCCGAATGGAAGCAAGGCTTCTGGATATTGTGGTAATTGCGCGCCCCTGGTTGTTTTGCCATGTCATATAAGCAGAAATGGTTGTTTTGGAGCTTTGTTGAATGTTTTTTACATTCTTCTCCTGAAGAAACCCGATGTATTGTTCAATATCCCTTTGATAAGACAGCAGAGTGTTCTGGGAAAGCTTCTTCTCTTCCCTGAGATATTGAATGAATGCCGTAACCAGATTATCCATTTGTTTTCACCCCTATCATCTAGCTGAACCATCCTTTTTAGCCTGAGGCATAGCTGTGCGTATTCGGGCCGAATATGAACCACTATGATCAAATTAGTATCCCCTGTGGTAAAAGAACGAAACATCGCGTGCCGGGGTCCTAATCAACGGACTGTGTTTGTGAGCTTTGAATCAAGGTTTCATCATGAAGCAAAATACTTTATCTGCCCAGTAATATTAATTTACCACATAATTCATATTTATGCAAACTTAACGTAATTTATGTTCGCCTTTTTTTATCCTGTCAGCCAGGTAGATGCCTATAATGGTTTTGGCATCGGTGATCTGACCGTTCTGGACCATCTGGATGCACTGTGAAACAGGGTATTTCCAGCAGGAAATAAACTCATCCTCATCAGGGCAGGAAGTGCCTTCCTTTAACCCCGTAGCCACATACATATGTAAAACCTCGTCCGAAAAACCCGGCGTGGAATGGATATCCATCACCTTTTGGATGTTTTCGGGCACATACCCTGTTTCCTCGTGAAGCTCGCGAATAGCACAGGTTTCAGGCAATTCTCCCTCATCGAGCTTTCCAGCGGGCAATTCCAGGGATACCATCTCACAGGGTTTTCTGTACTGCTTTACAAGCAACAACTCCCAGTCATCGGTGATGGGAACGACAACGGATGCTCCGGGATGCCTGACGATATCCCGTGTAGCCTGCTTACCGCCGGGCAATAGCACGGTTGCCCTGTTGACATTGATAATATTTCCCGAATATTTCCGCTCTTCGCTGATGGTTTTTTCTTCATAGTCCATGATTGTTCTCCTTTGCCTCCCAAGCTTGTTGCTGCGCCAGCCATGTCGTTTTGTTAGCAGCACAAGCAGTTGTTTGTGATGTTACTGTTTTATGTTTCATCGGCCTTTTGGGTCGGGCCGTTACCGTTCATTTTCGTTCTTGCTGCGATCTCACCCGTGGCAAGCTTATCACACCGGTTGTTCAGCTCGTTGTCGGAATGACCCTTCACCTTCACCCATTCAACCGTATGCAGATGAACCAGACGTTCTATCTCCTGCCACAGATCGGCGTTTTTCAGTTCTTCCTTTCCCTTACCGCGAGCCCAGCCATTTCTTTTCCAGCCCCATATCCAGCCCTTTTGCAGGGCATCCACCAAGTAAGCACTGTCACTGTAGAGCTTTACCTGGCACGGCTGTTTCAGCGCTTTCAGCCCTTCAATCGCAGCCGTCAGTTCCATCCGGTTGTTGGTGGTTTCCTCCTCATAGCCGGAAATGATTTTTTCATTTCCCCTGTACACAAGAATTGTTCCCCAACCGCCTTTCCCCGGGTTTCCGGAGCAAGCGCCATCGGTATAGATTTCTACTTCCTTCATTGACCTGTCTCCCTGCCGATTTCTCTGGCTCTGGCGGTACATTTCTTCATGGCTGTGATGATGCAGTCACGAAAGCCTTTGCGTTCCAGGGCGGCAACGGCTTCAATGGTTGTGCCGGCCGGTGAACAAACCATATCCTTCAATTCGCCGGGATGCTTGCCGGTTTCAAGAACCATCCGGGCAGAGCCCATGACAGCCTGAGCTGCCAGGTTGTAGCTTAAGCTTCTTGGAAGGCCGGATTGAACAGCTGCGTCCGCCATGGCTTCGATAAACATGAAAACATAGGCGGGGCTGCTGCTGGTAAGGGCTATAACCTCGCTCATCAGCTTTTCTTCCAGTTCTTCTACCTCACCGACGCATTGAAAAATTTCCCGGACAAGCTGTTTTTCTTCCTGGCTTACATGTTCACCATAAGAAACCACTGTCATACCCTGGCCGATCAGCGCGGGTGTGTTTGGCATGGTTCGAACGATTTTACAGTCATCCCCCAGGTTTTTCATGTAAAAACCAATGGGCAGGCCTGCTGCCACTGTAATGAAAAGCTTGGAAGGATCCATAGCCTGGGTGATCTCTTTGAGCACACTCTCCATGATTTTGGGTTTCACTGCTGCAATTATAACCTGGCATTCGCTGGTGAGCTGCGCAGCGGATTGCACTATTCTGACAGGGTATTGTTTGCTCATTTCGGCCGTCAAAGCGGTGTTCAAATCATAGACCACAAGCTCATACTGCCCCTGATGGCCGGAAAGCCCCCTGATTAAAGCTCCGCCCATGTTCCCTGCGCCGATAAAACCTATCGTAACTGCCATTGTCCCATTCCTCTTTTCTATTCAAGTAACTCAATTTTCCCACCACAACTTTTGAGTAGTGTTTTGAGACGCGGATACCAACATGCTCAGGTGTGATATCACACCACCGTCGGCAGCCTTCTGTGCAGGCAAGCGACCATACGCTGCGGGAAAGTTAAGTAAGCTGTAAATAATGGAATAATTAAAACCAATTGTATCATCTTTTCAACCCGGTTTCAAAAAAATGTTGATGGTTATTTTATTGCTTTCACCGAGGTTGTATTAATCGCTCAGGCTGATTTGACCGTTCTGAGTGGGCTCGAGATTCAGGTGGCGGTAAGCCAGAAGAGTTGCTTTCCTCCCCCTTGGGGTTTTCTGCAGGAAGCCAAGCTGCATCAGAAAAGGTTCATAGACATCTTCGATAGTATCGGCTTCCTCACCGGTGGACGCAGCCAGAGTCTCCAGGCCTACCGGGCCGCCTTCGAATTTCTGGATGATACAGTACAGTAAATTTCTGTCAACCCTGTCCAGGCCTTTTTCATCCACCTCCAGAGCTTCCAGACCAAACCGGGTGATAGGTAAATCGATTATACCGTTGGACCGAACCTGTGCGAAATCCCTTATTCTGCGCAGCAGGCGGTTGGCGATGCGCGGCGTCCCCCTTGACCTGGATGCGATTTCATAGGCAGCCTCATCATCGATCTGAATGTTCAGAATTTTTGCCGAGCGGATGACGATGCTTTTCAATTCATCATGGGTATATAGTTCCAGACGGTTGATAATGCCGAAACGATCTCTCAGCGGAGAAGTGAGCAGACCTGCACGGGTAGTAGCCCCTATCAGTGTAAATTTGGATAGATCCAGCCGGATTGAGCGGGCACTTGGCCCCTTGCCGATAATGATATCCAGTGCATAATCTTCCATCGCAGGGTACAGAATTTCTTCCACAGCCCGGTTTAAACGGTGAATTTCGTCGATAAACAATACATCCAATGGCCCAAGGTTTGTAAGAATGGCTGCCAAGTCTCCCGCTTTCTCAATGGCCGGGCCGGACGTAACCTTGATGTTCACCCCCATCGCGGATGCAATAATGCCTGACAGCGTTGTTTTCCCCAGGCCCGGAGGCCCGTAAAGCAGCACATGATCCAGTGCTTCCTTGCGCTGTTTGGCCGCCTCGATAAACACCATCAGGTTTTCCTTTACTTTTTCCTGCCCGATATACTCGTCAAAGCTTCTTGGACGTAAACCCGCCTCTTCATAATCTTCCTGGCGGAAATCACTGCCGATAAGCCTTTCTTCCAAATAAAACGCCTCCATTTCAATTTCCCTGAAGCTAAACTTCAAGATGAAATCCCACAAATCAGGAGCATCCCGCAGTGGTTTGTGCAATTGTGCTGCTGGTTGGGAAAAGGAATAAATTCTGCAGACAGCAGTTGCTTAAACAACCAAACCCTTCAGCACTTCATGGCAGCTGTCTAGACAACCAGGCCCTTCAGCGCATCACAACAGATGCCTAAACAACCAAACCTTTTAGCGCATCACGAATGATGGTCTCCAGGCTTTTTTCATCGCTGTATACCGAAGATACCGCCCGGTTCGCCTCCTGGCTGGAATAACCCAGCATCATCAGTGCACTAACGGCTTCCTGAATTTTGCTTGCCGGTTTTTCATCCCGGTCTGCCCCGCCAGCAATTGCCTTCAGTTCGCTTCCCTGTTCCTTTTTAAGTTTGTCCTTCAGTTCAAGGATAATCCGCAGTGCCGTCTTTTTCCCGATTCCCGGTGCTTTCACAAAGGCATCGGCATCATCGGTTAAAACAGCCAGACCAAAACGTGACGGCGGGATATGTGAAACCAATGACATGGCCGCTTTCGGGCCTACGCCCGAAACCTTCAGCAGTTGCTCGAACATCTTCAGCTCTTCCTCGGTTAAAAAGCCAAACAACAACCAGGCGTCCTCCCGAATATTCAAATAGGTGTGCACCTTGAGCTCCATACCAATTTTCAAGGCTTCCAATGCGGTAACAGGTACCGTAACTTTGTAGCCAATGCCGCCTGTTTCAACGACAATAGCATCATTCCCCTTATATGCCAAAGTACCTTTTATGTAAGCAAACATAGTATTCTCCTTTTCATCAAATGATGATGACTACCACTTCTCTCGTTGGGTTTGTGCCGAGGATGTGGTAGATCACCGGTTGAATTGCACGTTTTTGTAAAAATGTGCACAGTATGCGCACAGCGAGTTTACCCCTGAAAGCCCTGAAACCTGCTTAAATCACGGAAACTGTGTGCGTGGCATATGGCAATCGCCAACGCATCGGCGGCATCATCAGGTTTTGGGATATCTGAAAGGCCAAGCAATAGCTTAACCATCTGTTGTATCTGCTTTTTATCAGCCCGGCCATATCCGGTGACGCCCTGTTTTACCTGCAGGGGCGTATATTCAAACACCGGGAGATTCTCGCGGGCTGCGCACAAGAGCGCTACACCCCTGCCCTGACCAACCTTCAGCGCGGTTTTGGCATTATTGTTGAAGAATAGCTCCTCTACCGCTACTGCTTCAGGCTTGTACTGGTTCAGCAGCTGAACCAGCCCCTCTTCAAGCAACAGCAGGCGTTTTTCCAGAGGAATACCGGCATTGGTGGTGACCGCTCCATAACCCAAAACTTCAAAATGATTACCCAAATATTGAACAATACCATACCCCGTGATGGCAAAACCAGGGTCAATGCCCATGATGATCAAAATAATTACCCCTTTTTTCAGGCTCTTTGCATAATGGATGCCTGTTCTTTTGTGGAACGTCCCGCATGACTTTATTGAATAAATCCAAAATTGGGTATTGAATAATTATGCATTACTATGTATAATTATTTAATCACCTTGTTAAAATCAACACAGGTATATTCTAACACAGAATGGAGAGATTTTGTATGGGGAAAAAGGAAAAAGTTGTACTGGCCTACTCCGGAGGGCTGGATACTTCCATTATCATTCCATGGCTGAAAGAAAATTATGATTACGACGTGATCGCCATGGCAGCCGATGTCGGTCAGGGCGAAGAGCTGGATCCGCTGCACGAGAAAGCAAAGAAGACCGGTGCGGAAAAACTGTATATTGAAGATTTAAAGGAAGAATTCATTACCGACTATATCTACCCTACGCTGAAGGCCGGTGCAAAATATGAGGGGAAATACCTGCTTGGCACCTCCTTTGCAAGGCCTATCATTGCAAAACGTATGGTTGAAATCGCTAAAAAAGAAGGCGCAGTCGCGATCGCACATGGAGCTACCGGAAAAGGAAATGACCAGGTTCGCTTTGAGCTTACCGTAAAGGCACTGGCACCCGAGCTGAAAATCATCGCTCCGTGGAGGATCTGGGATATTCGCTCACGCGATGATGCAATCGATTATGCTACTGCCAGAAACATCCCAATTCCAGTCACCAAAAAAGACAATTACAGCCGTGACCGCAACCTGTGGCATTTAAGCCATGAGGGCTCCGAGCTGGAGGACCCACTCAACGAGCCCTTCTATGACAGGCTTCTAAAGCTTTCGGTTACCCCGGAAAAAGCTCCGGACAAGGCAACCTATATTGAGCTTGAGTTTGAAAAGGGCATTCCGGTAAAACTGAACGGAAAAGCACTGAAGCCTGTGGAGCTGTTGACTGAACTGAATAAGGTCGGCGGTGAAAACGGGATTGGGATCATTGATATCGTTGAGAACCGTTTGGTTGGCATGAAATCCCGTGGTGTTTATGAAACTCCAGGCGGCACCATTCTGTATGCTGCCCACCGTGAGCTGGAACTTTTGTGTGTAGACAGGGATACCCTGCATTACAAGGACATTGTTGCACAAAGATTTGCCGAGCTGGTTTATTACGGGCAATGGTTCTGCCCGCTTCGCGAAGCTATTTCTGCATTTGTTGATGTTACGCAGCAATATGTCACCGGCAAGGTAAAACTGAAGCTCTACAAGGGGAATATCACCCCGGCCGGAAGCGAATCGCCCTATTCCCTGTTCAGCGAAGAGCTTTGCACCTTTGGCAGAGATGATGTGTACAACCAAAAGGATGCAGAAGGCTTTATCAACCTGTTTGGCCTGCCCATGAAGGTTCAGGCCATGATGAAAAGAAACATAAAGTAATGACAACCTTAGCCCGAAGAGATGAAGTTAAACATCAGTTGGGGGACATTCCGCAGAAATTCACTCTCGCGAAGCAGCGGCTGGTCGTAAGCTAAAGCTTACTGCTCGCCCATGCAACCTGGGCTGGTCGTAATCTAAAGCTTGGCTGGTCGTAAGCTAAAGCTTACTGCTCGCCCATGCATCCTGACTGCTCGCCCATGCAACCTGGGCGTGTCCCCTTACCTTAGAAGGAGAATTGCCATGAAGCTATGGGATGGTCGCTTTTCAAAATCTACCGACCCTATGGTGGACGATTTCCATTCCTCCATCCGCTTTGACAGCCGCATGTACAGACAGGATATCCAGGGAAGCATGGCCCATGCAAAAATGCTTGGGGAATGCGGCATCATCCCTGTACAGGATGCCGTGCTGATCTATAAAACCCTGCAGGAAATCCTGGTGGATATTGAAAACGGAAAAGTCACCTTTGAAATCGGCGCAGAAGATATCCATATGAATATAGAGAAGATACTGATCGAACGCATCGGAGATGTGGGCAAACGCCTGCACACCGGAAGAAGCCGCAACGATCAGGTCGCGTTGGATATCCGCATGCTGCTGAAGGAAGAGGTCACCGAAATGCAATCGCTGCTGAAAAAGCTTATACAGGGCTTAATTGGCATGGCCGAAAAAAACCTGGATACCATCATGCCCGGCTACACACACCTGCAGCGGGCTCAGCCCATCACCCTCGCTCATCATCTGATGACATATGTGCAAATGTTCTTAAGAGACGTTGACAGGCTGCAGGATTGTTATCGCAGGATGAATGTGATGCCGTTGGGTTCAGGTGCTCTTGCCGGAACAACCTACCCCCTTGACAGGGTTTTTGTGGCGAAAGAACTGGGGTTTGATGGGATCACCGCCAACAGTCTGGACGGGGTTAGCGACAGGGATTTCGTTTTGGAGCTGGCATCGGCGTTGTCAATCCTGATGATGCATCTGAGCCGTTTCTGCGAGGAAATCATATTATGGAGCTCTCACGAGTTCTCTTTCATAGAGCTCGATGATGCCTTCAGTACCGGAAGCAGTATCATGCCCCAAAAGAAAAACCCGGACGTTGCAGAGCTGGTTCGCGGGAAAACAGGAAGGGTATATGGCAACCTGATGGCGCTGCTGACGGTCATGAAAGGGCTTCCGCTGGCCTATAACAAAGATATGCAGGAGGACAAGGAAGCCATCTTCGACAGTGTGGATACGGTAAAAATGTGCCTGCCTGTTTTTACACAAATGGTTCTTACCATGAAAGTTCGAAATGATAAAATGTTGAATGCTGCAAAGGGTGGGTTCACCAATGCAACCGATATTGCCGATTATCTTGTGAAAAAGGGTGTTCCATTCAGGGATTCCCATGGAATTATCGGCAAGATGGTAGCTTATTGCATTAAAAACAACAAAAGCATTGATGAACTGAGCCTGCAGGAGTTGAAGGAGTTCTCCGCAAGGTTTGAAGAAGACGTCTATGCTGCTATCTCCCTGGAAACCTGCGTCAACGGCAGAAGACTTCCCGGCGGACCCGCCGCTGATAGCGTAAAGGCATCCATTCAAAAGGCAAAGGAACAACTGATGGAATAAGCAAGTAACTCAGCTTTCACGCCTCACTCATTTTTAACCAAAAACAAAGGACAGGCATTTCACCTGTCCTTTTCACATTGCTTTGTTAGCTTTGCCCGGAAACTGTGTTTGCCGAAACAAAAACAAAGCCTCCGGCTGTACTCCGGAGGCTTCAATAAGGTTTTGCCTTTTTATCAAGAGCTTTCCCCATGCTGTACCAGGAATCTCTTAACTTTTTCCGCATCTCGGCATCCAAAGTACTTTCAATCACATCATTAAACTGTTTACGCATTTTATGATATTCACGAATATCAAATTCTTCCTGCTTTAACAAATGTTCAATTTCATCCACCCAGTCCAAAAGGTAATCAATCCCCATGAACTCACCACCGGCAGCTTTTTTCTTCAAGTGGGCCACCACAAGCTTAACGGCTTTTCTTTTCACGTCAGCATCTGTAAGCTGCTTTTTAACACTCTTTTTCTCTTGTCTTTCTTCCATCACCGATACTCCTTTCTTCTGTTTTATTACAATAAAACCTTATAACAAAAACCAAAACGGTATAAAAATATAATGTTTTCATAAGCTTTTCATCCGATGACCAGCCCGATGAAAACATGCATTCAGAAAACTTTACCCTGCGCAAAAACCAACTGCGTTATACTATTTCCTCCTGCGTTTTTTATTATGACAAAACAGGGGAACGTCTTTTCATCATAGCCGTTAAATCGATTTGCAGGGGTTGCTGTTTTTCTTAAATGCGCAAAATGTTCAGAAATAAAACCTGAATGGCTATCCGCAGCACAAATACTTGCGGATAACCACATTATACCTTATCCCGTTGAGAAATGCAAATGAGAGTGCACTTATTTTGTAATTATGCTCACAGTTATACAGAGATTCCTTCTGTTTACTTGATTTTTCAATATATAACCAGGTTTTTACCGCTTAGCCTGTCCGAATTCAACTTTCCTTCCTTGCCCTTCGGTATCGCCACCGTGAAAGGATCTCCGTCGCTGATATACATTCTTTCCCGGGTCATCCGTGGCAGCCAGTAACCCAAATCGAACTGGATTTCAACCTTGCCGCTGGACCGGATGCGTCTGACATAAGCCGGATCATAGTCCTGATGAATGGAAGGAACGCTGGGAAGATACCCGACAGCCATGATGGTTTCATTAATATAGGCTGTTCCTTCATATTTACCCTCCTGCACTGCATCGGTCAATGCTTCGGGAGCCTTTCCGCCAAATGGCAGCGCCAGTGAATAGAACTGAACCTGTGGCAATATTTCTTCCAGACGCTTTTCGTTTTTGCCCAGTTTCTCCTGGATCTGCGTCTTATCCTTTGAGGTTGAAAAGTCAAAATGCCCCCATGTATGGTTGCCCACCTCAAAACCAAGGCCAAGAAGGGTGTTGAGCCTTTGTTCCAGGGTTCCTGAACCTTCGAAGGTTTTCAGTTCCTTGTCCATGTTCAGGTAAAATATCCCCTTCAAACCGAAATCGGGATGCTTCTCATGGAAGGCCATCATGATACCCACTGCAGATTTCGGGTTCACAATGAGGCTGCCGTTTTCTTCAATAAGGTTGAACTGGCCTGCCGACCCATCATCAAAGGTGAATACCATGGGAATTTTTCCTGCAGGCACCGATATATTATGGTCGATAAAGTCTTTCATGCTAATCAGCCTGTAGTCTTGCGCATACAGCGTTTCAAGCAGAAGCTTAAAATCTCTGAAAGAAGTTGTATAATCCGTGTCAGTGGTTTCTTCAAGGTTCTCGACAAAATTATGGAACATGACAATAGGGATCTCCCCTATCTCATTAGGCTTTACCGCGGAATAATCTACAGGGATGGAGGTAGGTACCACCTGAGGCTTTGTCGGGGATGAAGGTTGTGCGGCTGTTTGGGGTTCCGGCGCAGTTGTGGGTTGAACCGACTGTGGATCTGGCGCAGCGGTAGGCTGGATAACAGACGGATCCTGTGCAGCGGTGGGCTGGCCGGCAGATGCCTGGTTCCCCGATTGGGTTGTTGGGGTGGGCGTAGGGTTCGCGTTCCTGGGATTTTTCGTATCCGGTTTGCACGATACAATCATCAGTAAGGCCAGCGCTAAGAGCAATATAATCAGCAATCGCAAGTATTTTTTTCTCATCTTTGGTTCATCTCCTAATTTAAATTCATTCAACCGATATTCGTGAACCGGTCTTGCTGCAGGTTTTCTCACCGTCTGTATTCAGTAATACGGTTTTGCTGCAGGTTTCCGCACAGCCTGTATTCAGTAATATAGTTTTCAGCAGGTTTCCTCACAACATGTATACAGTAATACGGCTTGCGCAGGTTTCCCCAAAGCCGATATTTGAACCGGCTTTGCTGCACATGTCCTCCGCAGCTGGTATGATTAAAATTCTATTCCCCGCCTGGCAGGGATCCCTTTTGTAAATGGATGCTTGAACGCATCGATTACAGATATATAATCGGCTAAACTGCAAAAAGCTTGAGAAGCATTTCTGCCCGTTAATACAACCTCCACACTGCAGGGTCTGCCGGCAATTGCCTTGTAAACATCCTCTTCCACAAGAAGATTGCACTGGATGCAATCCAGTATTTCATCCAGCACCACCAGGTCCCACTCCCCGGTTTGCATCTGTTGTTTCAAGCTTTCCCATCCAAGTAGAATATCATCTCTTGTTTGTTCCAACTGCTCCCCGGTCATATTCCAAAGAAAGGCGTTATGCCGTTGATTAGGCCTGAAGAACAACAGCTTGTTCGGATAGCCCTCAAGAATGGTTTTTTCTCCGGTTTGAGTATTCTTTAAAAACTGAGCAAACAAAACCCTGAAGCCCTGTCCAAGAGCACGAATGGCAAGGCCCACCGCCGCAGTGGTTTTCCCTTTTCCGTTTCCGATATAAAGGTGAAGCATGCCCTGCTTTTCCATCCTTCTCCTCCCGGGAGCCGGCTCGTAAAACCGGATGATACCTAATAAGTGTATATGCATGAGTTCATGCGCGATTCAAGCCCTAAACACCCGGATTTCATGAGTAATGCTGTTACAGCAAAAACCCCGGGTGTAACCCGGGGTAATGAACCAAATGGACGGGTAACAGGCTTTTCGTACCTGCTACTCATTATACCAAAAGAATCATATATATTCAATTGTCGAAAGCCTGCACTATTTCATATACTTTCTGAATGAATCTGATTTACCCCCAAAGCTGTTGAGCTTGCTGAAAGGTTTTGGCTTCCTGTTTCCTCCCAGTAAACCACCGACGGCACCGGCCAGCAAACCGGTGATGATCATGATGATCGCTCTTTGGCTCAGCGAAAAATCCTTGAAAAGGATGCTGCTGACAAGGTACAGAATTACCATATATGCCAGCCCAGTCAAGCCTCCTCTTAGCATTCCGTTTTTTTCGTTGCCCATACCTGCTCTGAACCCGGCTGCAAATAACCCGGACAGCGTTGCCAGCACAACCCCAATCGTCGTATATTTCTCCGGGAAATCAGTAAAGGTTAATATTGCAGCCAATACCAGCATCACGGGAATGGTGATGCAAAATGCCATGAGCAACGCCGAAGCGATTCCATAACCAGCCTTTGCTGCCGCACTCTGACCTCCTGTTTTTTCCTGCATACTCTGTCCCCCAAAAATAAAGTTTGGTTCAATGTATGCATAGAAAAATATTTTAGAACCGGAGGAAGTCCAAAGACATATTGTCAGCAAATTTCCGGGTTTTCCAATCGTACAGAACCTTCATTTGTCATTGTTGAATTATCACATGAAAGCTGTAACATCATTACGTTAACCTGAATACACTGTTATTGAAATATAACTCAGGGGGGGTTAAGAACATGGGAGATAAGAGGGGATTCTTCGGGGACAACAGTGAGATATTGTTTTTCATCATCCTATTCCTGCTCCTGTTCTGGGACACCGGTCGCGGATGTTGTGACTGACAGTTGGTGTTTAAACCCCTGTCACGTACAGGGGTTCAGACACTTCCCAAATCATGACTATAACGTTTAAGGTGAATCAACAGCAGATCGAAAAAGATGAGATCTTACTGCAAAGGAGGGAAAAAATCATGGGAGACGGCTTTTTCGGCAATTTTGACAATAGCGAAATTTTATTTTTCATTCTGATTTTCCTGTGCCTGTTCTTTAACCAGGGCTTTGACTGCAGAGAAAAATGCTAGGGAATGAAGCTTTTGAACGCTCAAAGAGCTTACAGAAATTGCAGATTGTACGATAAAAGAAGCGGTAACCCGCTTCTTTTATTTGTCTGGTGTTCAATTTATTAAGCTTCTTTTTCTTTGATTTGTTTTAAGTAACCCCTCAGATATACGATTGCCGCAGCCAGTGAAACACCCACACCCAGCCATAAAACATAAGCCGCTGCCGCAATGTTTAAGAACGCCAGCACAATACCGGCAAATAAAACCGCTGCGGCCGCTTTGCCAACCCAGTTGGAGGAAACAACAATATCTTTTTTCAGGAAGAACAGCGAACCCACAACCATCGCAAGCTCTTTGGCGCAAAGGATATAGAAAAACACAGGCGGCAGCCTGTTCCCAACCGACAGCAGCAACAGTGCGGTAAGCTGAAGAAGCTTGTCCGCAAGGGGATCAACCAGCTTGCCAAAATTGGATATAAACTGAAAGCGGCGAGCTATGGCCCCGTCCAGGATGTCTGTCACCTCGGCCAGCAAAAAAAGAACCAGGCTTTCGGTCCATTTCCCGGCGAGCATCCAGACCGCCATCAAAGGCACGGCCAAAAGCCGAAGCACCGTGAGGATATTGGGGATATGTCGCCATTTACTCTTGTTTTTGTTCATTGCTTCCTTCCTGTAAATACAAGTTGTTCATAAACTCGAATAGCCGCGGCCTGAATTTTTTCAGGTTCACAGGCCTCATGCCGTCATCGGTCCAAACATGCTCGGTTTCACCCTGAACCACAGGTTTATCATGACCCTTGCGGTAAATATCATAATGAAAGGTGATCCTGGTTGGTGTTAAGCTTTGCATTTTTGATTGTACAGTGATTTCGTCCTCGTAATAGGATGGATACCGGTACTGGCACCTCATGCTTAAAAGCGGCAGCATAACCCCGTTTTTCTCCATCTGCCCATAGGACATGCCCATGCTTTTGATATAATCGGTCCTTCCGCATTCAAACCAAATGGGGTAAACAGAGTGATGAACTATACCCATTTGATCGGTTTCCTGGTACCGAACAATTAATTTCGTTTCCGAACCCATACCATTCTTCTCCCGATCACAGTGCCAGAATTTTGTTCAGCTGTATCATATCTTCGTCAATGGATTTGGTCATCCCCAAAGCCTCCTGGATATCCAGATCTACAAGCGCTCCCCCTTGCACGGCAACAACGCGGTTGGAAATGCCTTCTTTCAGCAGTTTCACCGTCTGTGCGCCCATGCGGCTTGCCATAACCCTGTCATAAACCGTGGGGCTGCCTCCGCGCTGAATGTGCCCGAGGATGGTAGCCCTTGACTTGACATCGGTTTTTTCTTCAATGTATTGGGCAATCTCCACCGCACCGCCTACGCCTTCAGCGATAATGACAAGGTAATGCTTCTTCCCGCGATTGCGACCCTCGATAATGGGCTTGATGATATCCCTGTCGATATTGAATTCCTTTTCGGGCAGTATGACCGCTTCAGCACCGCCGGAAATGGCTACGTTCAATGCGATGTACCCTGCCTTACGGCCCATGACCTCAAGCACGCTGCACCTTTCATGGGAGTAAGCGGTATCTCTGATTTTATCGATGGCATCCTGTACAGTGTTCATGCAGGTGTCAAAACCAATGGTATATTCCGAGCATGCGATATCATTGTCTATGGTTCCGGGAATGCCCATCGTGATGAACCCTTTTTTGGTCAGATCCAGCGCTCCGCGGAATGAACCATCCCCACCGATGACGATCAGCGCGTCTATCCCAAACACCTGCGCAATGGAAATTGCTTTCTGAACGCCCGCTTCGGTGTTGAATTCAGCGGATCTGGCGGTTTGCAAAACCGTTCCTCCCCTGTGAATGATATCACCCACCGAACGCAGGTTCATTTCGATGATTTCACCATTCAGAAGGCCTTCATAACCTTTTCTGACGCCTAAAACCTTAAAGCCATAAAAAACACCTGCCCGCACAACCGCACGAACCGCAGCATTCATCCCCGGGGCATCCCCGCCGCTGGTTAAAACACCAATTGTTTTGATCTGTTTCATCTTCTCACCAACTTCTTCATTTTTAGAACGCTCATCAACCCAATACCGGATCAGTTCCACAGGAGCGACATAAGCAACAGCCCGTGTTTTCACACGGGCCTGAACCAGCAACGGTGTACTATGAAAACATGTTGAATGGTATCCTTTTGCTTAATCACCCGATAATTTCACTGCATCCACTCACGGCACTTCATGAGGTTATGCAGTGAATTTACCCTTTTCATGACCTGCGAGTGTTCGGTATAATCCAGTGTAATAAAATGTTCCGAATCAGAAGCCTTTTTCAATAATGATGCCATGTGCCTCTTCGACTTCCCCTTCCGGAACTGAAATTTCAAAATAATTATCGTTTTTTTCCTTCTGGCTGACGGGATTCAGCTTCACCAAAATACCTTCAGCATCCAGAATCGTTTTTAGCTTTTCGGCCATATCTTTATTTTGTGCCATATATACAACAGTCCACATTTCAAATCCCCCCTGCAACCATCAGGTTCAAACAGCCCCCAAATCATCTGATGATGATTTCACTGCATTCACTTAATAACTCATATTTCATGCATACTTATTCATTGGAATAAGCTCTTGCAGTGAAATCATGTCATACAGTATTACTATTTTGGGTTTGTCGTTCTTTCATTATTCTTTTATTTCAGCGAATAAAAAAACTTTTCTTCAGTGGAGGGGTTATTTCCCAACCGATCCGATAAATTCTTTACCTCGCAACTACTATATATTATTTTCTTGAAAAACGCAAGAAAAACCAGTCTGATAGCAATACTGCCCACTGGGATCCTTACTGTGTTTTAATCCTTACCCTTTCATATTTAACATTCATTTCCCCCACCAATTCTACCAATTCTGCGTGCAGGGTTTGGTTGTAAGAGACCCTGAACCCCTTTTCCGTACGGCCCTGGTGGTATAGATAAACCGGGACGTTTCCGTCAAAATACTTCAGTAGTGCGGTAACCGCTGTTAAAATCTGAGCATTTGCTTCTTGCGGAATGCGCACCTTCAGACAATCCATCATAAAACAATTATCCTGCAAAACTGAAGCATTTTTATCCTGTAAAGCCTCATTGATTGCAATATACCGGACAGTACCGGACTCCTTCACCTGCCGCGGATGATGGTTTTCCCGGCCTCCATTATTTCCATAACCCACGTTCACTGCGCTGCTTTTACCAGCCGGTAATCTATCACCTTTAACCAACGGCTTCACAAAATCCACAAGAATTTTGGGGGCTTCATCTTCCCGCACGCTGATTTTCCCTTCCACCCAAAGCGGCAGCTCGGGTTTGAGCAAATCCGCATATTTCTCGAGGGTGTTGGGAAATACTATCACCTCCATCTGACCTGCAAGATCCTCAAGGGTGACAAAGGCCATCAGCTGGTTTGAACGGGTGGTGATGGTTTTCATATCTACAATAATACCGGCTACCCGCGCAAATGCGCCATCGGTAACCTGGCTTTCAACCGCGTCCTCCTCTTTTTCCTCCACAATAAAGCTGGTGGAATAGTGCGTGACGCCAGCCTTAATGTCCTGTTCAAACTCACTTAAGGGGTGCCCGGACAGGTATAGCCCCAGCATATCCTTTTCCATTGCCAAAAGAAGCCTGTAATCGTATTCTTCAAGCTCTGGCCAGCAAATTTCAACACAGTTACTCCCCTCTGCTTCAAAGAAGGACAGCTGACCTTCCATTCTCATTTTTTTCAGCTGGGAGACATTGTCCATGATTTTTTCATAGGTGTTGATAAGCCTGGATCGGTATACCTTCAGAGAATCAAAGGCTCCGCTTTTGATCAGGCTTTCCACGCAACGCTTGTTTAAATCCTTCCCTTCCATCCTTTCGATCAATTCGGGAAAGCTTTTGTACAGGCCGGATTTTCGGCGCTCGGCAATCATCTGCTTCACAACATGGCTTCCGACGTTTTTTACGGCAGCCAGCCCAAACCGTATTTTCCCGTTTGAAACTGTAAAGCCCTCCCCGCTTTCATTGACATCCGGCGGCAAGACAGGAATACCATGCCTTTTGCACTCCAGTACATACTGGCTGATTTTCCCCGGTGACCCCAGAAAGCTATTCAGCATCGCGGCCATAAACTCCACGGGATAATAATACTTCAACCATGCCGTCTGGTACCCAACCACCGCATAAGCGGCCGCATGGGATTTATTGAAGGCATAGCTGGCAAAGTCCATCATTTCATCAAAAATAGTGTTGGCGGTCTTTTCATCCACACCGTTGCGGATTGCCCCCTGGATGATCACCTTGCCGTCGGCATCGGCTTGCCCGTAAACAAACTTCTGTCGTTCCTCTTCCATCACTTCTTTTTTCTTTTTAGACATAGCCCGGCGGACCAGATCGGAGCGTCCCCACGAATAACCGGCCATATCACGCACGATCTGCATGACCTGTTCCTGATAGACCATACAGCCATAGGTAACATTTAAAATGGGCTTTAACAGCGGGTGTGCATACGGGATATTTCCCGAGTTGTTCTTGTTGCGGATGTATCGCGGAATTTGGTCCATGGGTCCGGGACGGTACAGCGATATTCCCGCAATGATATCTTCAATGGAAGTGGGCTTCAGCTCCGTCATAAACTGGGTCATTCCGGCGCTTTCAAGCTGAAAGATGCCGGAGGTTTCCCCGCGGCCTATCATCTGATAAACCTGCGGATCATTCATGTCCACATGATCCATGTCCAAACTGATATTGTGATTCCCCTGCACCATCCGCACAGCATCCCGGATGACCGTCAGCGTGCGCAGCCCAAGGAAATCCATTTTCAGCATCCCCAGTTCCTCCAGGGTTGTCATTGGGAACTGTGTGCTCAGGTTTCCTTCGTTCTGGTACAGTGGAACATATTCGGTTATCGGTTCGTTGGATATCACCACGCCGGCCGCATGGGTGGACGCGTGTCGAGGCATCCCTTCGAGCAGCAGGGCGGTACTGATCAGTTCATGAATGCGGCTGTCGTTTTCATAAGCCTGTTTCAGTTCGGAGCTAAGCCCCAGCGCTTTTTCCAAGGTCATACCAATCTGCATGGGAATCATTTTGGCAACCTTGTCTACCTCGCCGTAAGGAATGGCCAAAGCCCTTCCCACATCCCGGATGGCCCCCCGGGCTGCCATCGTACCAAAGGTAATGATCTGGGCAACCCTGTCCTTGCCATACTTTTCCACCACGTAATCGATGACCTCAGCCCGTCGCTCGAAGCAGAAATCGATATCGATATCGGGCATGCTGATGCGTTCCGGGTTCAGGAAACGCTCAAAAATTAATTGGTAACGGATCGGGTCTACATTGGTGATTCCAAGGCAATAGGATACGATGCTGCCCGCGGCGGATCCCCTGCCCGGCCCAACCATGATGCCGTTTTCTTTGGCATAACGGATAAAATCCCATACGATCAGAAAATAGTCCACATAGCCCATCTGGCGGATCACTGAAAGCTCGTAATCCAGACGTTCCAAAAGCTGCTTCTCGTCGGGGTATCGTTTATGAAAGCCCCGCAGGCATAGTTCCTGAAGATATTCAAAGGCGTCCCGGTTGTTTGGTACATCAAACTTCGGAAGGTGGAGCTTGCCAAACTCCAGCTGAACATCGCACATCTCGGCGATCCTGGCCGTGTTCTCCAAAGCCTCGGGGCAGTAATGAAACTGTTCGGCCATGACCGGGGGCGGTTTAAGATACAGCTCGTCGGTAGAGAACTGCATGCGGTCTTCATCTTCAATGGTCTTGGCGGTTTGAATGCAGATGAGAATCTCCTGAGCCCGGGCGTCCTCTTTGTTCAAATAATGAACATCATTGGTCGCAACCAACGGGATACCCGTTTCCCTGGAAAGCTTCAACAGCTGCTGATTCACCAGCTTTTGCTCTTCGATACCATTGTGTTGAAGCTCCAGATAGAAATTTCCCGGACCAAAAATATCCTGGAATTGCAGTGCAAGTGATTTTGCGCTCTCATAACGGCCTTCTGCCAGGGCTCTGGGAATATCGCCGGCCAGACACGCACTGAGTGCGATAAGCCCCTCATGGTATTGCTGCAAAAGCGTAATATCAACCCTGGGCTTATAATAAAAGCCATCGATAAAGGCCGTTGAAACCAGCTTCATTAAATTTTTGTAACCGGTATTGTTCTTTGCCAGCAAAACAAGGTGCCCTTGATCAGCGTCCAGTCGCGCGTCCTTGTCAAGCCTTGAACGTGCGGCAGTATAAACCTCGCATCCCAGAATGGGTTTGATGCCCTGTTTTATGCAGGCCTTATAAAACTCGATGACGCCATACATCACACCGTGGTCGGTGATGGCGATGGAATCCATCCCCATTTCCTTTACTTTTTCCACCAGTGGACTAATGCGGTTGGCACCGTCGAGAAGGCTGTATTCTGTATGAACGTGCAGATGAACAAATGACCCCATCAGTTCCTCACAATTCCTTCGATGTATATAAGTATTATAGCAACAGAAGCCTTTGCTTTGCAAACTTACTTCAGCCTTGTCAAGCATCCGCCTTTTGCTTCCAGTACATTTCCGCCTGCACTCAACCAAACCGAACATGCCCAAGGGTTCACGACAAAATCCATATTGGCGGAAAACTGAAGTGCATCATAGGCCTTGAGATAATCAACAATTTCAATATTGGTTGCATACCAGATGTCTTCCCTGTTGCCCACCATCTGGCAGAACTGCTCGATAAGCTCCCAGTTATGCTCACGATCGAATTCATAGCTGTGACCCCAGACATACATCAAATACAGATACTGCTTCTTGAACAGCTTGATAAATTCTTCACCCAGACGAATAAGGTCATGTTTATGATGGCAGGTTGCCTTCCATTGATAAAAGTCTTCCGGTAAATGGAAATCCTTTGTCTCCGGCACTACTCTTGCATACTCAAAACCCAGATGGGGCAACAGCTCTCTGATTTGACTGTTGTGGGAACCATTGGGGTAGGACAGCCCCCTGACAGGATAACCCATAATCGATTCAAGGCTTGTCCTGTCATCGAGTAATTCCCTGGCAATCTGTTCTCTGGGGCATCTTTCAATGGTCGGATGGGAATGGGTATGGGCTGACACCTCATGCCCCTGATACAGAGCCTTCACCTCTTCGGCGGAGATTCTTCCCGGCTGCCCCAGTAACCCGGAATTCAAATGAAAGGTACCGCGAATGCCGTATTGATTGAAAATTTGAACAAGCCTTCTGTCATGATCGGTTCCATCATCGTAGCTCATTGTCAGGGCTTTGTGCCTGCCACCCGGATAACAAAGATATACCTGCATGTTTTTGTTTTTCCTTTCAAATATAATGCATTGATGATTTCATCGCAAAAACTCATTCCAATAAACAGAGGATTTTCCTCTGGAAGATCCAGCTCTGAGCGGCCCGTTATATAGAGGATTTTATTCGGGAAAGCCCAACTCTGAGCGACCATCTGATTAGAAGAATGTAAACCTTATAATCCGGCTTTGATCAACCCACCGAATAGTACTGTGGAAATACAAATATTTCAGTATGTTCGCTTTCAATGCCCATATGCGATGAAGCCACCTATTGTTTTAATAAGGAAGATAAGAATACAACACCTATTATAACATATGTACCAAGAAACAGGCATACAGGCCAGTGCAAAACAATGGATACCGAAAAGCTGTTCTGAAGCTTTTTAGGAACCTTTTTACGGGTGATCCCTTCAAAAGCTTTCATCAGAATGAATAAAACCACCCCGGCAAAACAGGCCAATGAAAACATTTGCCCTAAAGTGTCCCTGTCCAAAACCATGGACGCCTCGGCAGTCTCCCTGCCAAACCAGCCAGCCAGCACGGCCAATAGGTTATTGACAAAATGAGCAAGAACGGCGGCAAAAATGGAATTGGTGCGGTAACAATACCAGGTGATCAAGATACCCAGGAAGAGCGGCCCAAGAAAGTTTCGCAGATCAAAATGGAAAAGGGCGAAGTAAATGGCCGATATCCCCATGGCCACCCCGGACCCCAGGCTTTCAAACGAGCGGTAAATGATTCCTCTGAAAAAAAACTCTTCACACACTGCCGGCAAAAGAGCAAAAACTAGAATCTGAAGCCACAGCTCACTGGCGTTTTTTGGCGCTGGAATTCCCCCCACTTTCACGGGGCCCAACTTTTCAAGCATAAACACAGCATATGCATTCAGAACAGAGGCAATAAAGCCGGATGCGCCAGCCATCAAAACAATCAAAAACGCCTCTGTAACTGAAAGCTTATGGATATGTAAGAAGGCTGCCGGACGAAGCTTATGAGCGTGAAGGAAGAACAAACCGGGTAGAAAAATGATAAAGATTTGAATACCGACGAGGAAAAGGTACAGGTTCTTTGACAGCCATCCTTGCCCCAGGGTGAACTGGGCAGCCAATTGTGTCATCAGATAGATCGCCACAACGCAAAGAACAAGCAGGTTGGTTCTGGCAGCCAGTGATTTTGAATTCAAAACATCACCCTATCATCTCATTTTCGGTTATCACAAGCATCACTTTCTCGTCGTGGGCTTCGCGGGGAATTTTTTCAATGAGTAATGCCTGAAAGGTCAGACCTGCAGTATGACAATGCTGCGCAATGCCGGTAAGGTATTTGTCGTAATAACCGCCGCCATAACCAATCCGGTAACCCTCCCGATCGAATAACAGCCCGGGAACCACCACCAGATCTACTTCTACAGGTGAAACAGAGGGTAAACCCGCTACGGGCTCGAGCACATTGAAAAAGCCCTTAGCAAGGTCGCTGTGCATATTCAGAATTGGTACAGCTTCCATGTGCTTTCCTGGAACCACCCTTGGAACACAAACCCGTTTCCCATCATCGATAGCCTTTTGAATCAACTTATGGGTTTGCACCTCGTTGTCCATGGACACATAAATGAAAAGCGTGCTGCATTGCCGGTACCAGGGATGCTTCAGCAGTTTATTCATAATCTGATCGCTTGCATCCCCCACCTGTTGTGCAGAAAACCCGCTTCTGATAAGTAGTGCGCTTTTACGCAGTTCTTTCTTGATCATTCCGTTTACTGATTGATTACCCATCATTTGATAAAACAGGCGGTTCAATGAACCGCCCTTCTTATTCCTTTGAAGTAATACTGGTATACCCAAATTGCCTGCATACACAAACAGGCTTTCCCACGCAGCTGGATTATCACTGAACAGGGTAACCGTTATTAACGAGGGATGATATCCCCCTACATCTTATTCTGCTGATAAAAACAGGAGAAAAGCCTATTTCAGCTTTGTTCCGCAGTTAGCGCAAAATACGGTTTCAGCACTGACTTCAGCGCCACAGCCCGGACATTTTGCAGTGTTTTTGATCTCCATGATCTTTGCCTGGAGCTCTGCAATTTTAGCGTCCATTTCAGCAACCTGCATGCACAGCTCGCCAAGACCCACATCGTTGCCCGCCTTATATTGCTCATAAACAGCAGCGCCCATCTCATGAAAGATTTTGTTAATCTTTTCCTTCTCCTGGGAAATGCTCATGTTGATTTTGGTGGTCTCTACCATGTCACTGGATTTTTGAGCAACGTTCTTACCGAATTTTTTCAGATCGTCCATGAATGCCATATGTATCCCCTCCTATTTACAAATGTATAGACCCATACTATAAGAATATAATTAATTTCCGACAAAATCAAGTTCTTCCGGTGTTTAATACATATATTTATTCAATTTCCCAGTGTTTCAGAACCTGGTATCATATCGCAGCAAGGCTGCAG
>CAYVFB010000014.1:0-52751 GCA_964450305.1 uncultured Ruminiclostridium sp. | reverse complement strand
GAGTTCAGGTCAATAATATAGTAATTGTCCCCGCTCTTTATGATCTCAGCATGTATTTTGCCAATCGCCCGGTTTTGGATGACATAATCAACGCTGTCGGCCAGCCTTCCAATCATCAGCGGTGTTTTATCCAACAATATTTTTTCATAAGGCCGTAAAAGGCTGACAAGACAGGGAACCTGCTGTGACGGGCTGCCAAGGATCATGGTCTTGTCAGGGAAGCTCTGGTTTGCCTCCAGCCTTATATCGGATGTATGAAAATCACTGTAGTATTCACCAGAGCCACCTTGTGGCCTGACTGGTTCAATGATGCTATGTGAAGAATTCTGTATGATGACTTTTGAAGAAATTGCGTCCTTTGAGGGCAGCTTCTCGTTACCTTTAGTTGCATGAACTGTTGTGATTTGTTCCTCGCTTTGGATGAAAGCTGCTTGATGATATGTTTTGTCTATTTCCGGTTCTATGTTTAAATCGTTAAAAACGGCTCTGTTTGTTCCCATTTCAAACACTTGCTCTTCCTGATTCAACTTTCTGTTGTTCTCCTGATTTTTACCAACTACTTGGTTTACTTCCTGGTTGCTACCCACCTGTGCTCTATAGCTGCCATGGACTGCATGGTTGGCAGACGATGCTGTTGCCTGCGAAACAGGAGGAAGTTCAACTTTTTCCCGGTAGCTCTCACCCCGAATCCGCGCCGCAGGATTTTTAGGCAGAATAATATCTTCGTCACCATTTTCAGGATGAAACCGTTTACTGATAGATGCACCCCATGGTGCATTGGGCACTTCAACATCCGAAACCCTTTTATCCTTCGAGAAAAGCTTTGTGAGTAAAAAGTAGTTACCAGCTGCTGCAATCAGTAAGAAGCCTGCGATATTGCTAACTGCATTGCCCGGGTTTTTCCCATATGATGCGATTATATATACAAGAATCCCAACTAGCAGCAGATTCGCACCCCCAGCGATAAACCATGAAGGCTTTGGATATTTTCGCAGGAATGCGAACAAATGATTTCCGGATTTCAAGGGATGGACCCCAGAATTTTGGGAAGAAATCGTTTCAGGGCTTCTAACCATCTTTATAGGATTGTTGGGAGGAATTTTCCCAGTTTTATTTGCTCTGGATGGCGGAGTGTCTTCCCTGTTTGTACGTGGAAAAGGATGATTGTTCTGCTGTTGTGGGCTTCTGTTTCCATCGCGCTTGCCGCCCCCCAAAGAATTATCCGGTCTGGGTGCTGTAACGACCTGAACTTCTGAAATGAAAGCTTGACTGCCAGATTCCTCTTTTGGCTCGGTTGCGTCTGATGTATGTTCATTTCCACCGGTAACCCTATGGGCTTCCTTATGAATATCGGCACCGTCCAGGCATTGATAGAGCAGTTCAGATGTAAATGTTTCAGATTTTAAAGCTTCAAGCAACTTCTTTAACACAGAGCCCGACACATCATCCACCAGATGGATGTCTTCGACGATTAGCTTTCTGAGGAAATTTTTGATGCGCTCAGGTTCCCTTTCAGAGGATTTCACCGGTATGTAAACAAAATATAATGTAAACTCGGCTGGATCACAAAAGATAAAGTTTTTGTCGAACACAACGCAGGGAAGATCCAGAAGATATTCCTTCAGAGCATGCACCAATTCAGCAAACTGTCTGATGATAAAAACAAATTCATGATGCCGTAATGATTTTCTTTCCAGTATCCTGCCAAGCGGAATTTTGGATGTGATATCGCAGGACAGCTTCCAATCATCATTCACTCTTTGAACCACCAGGGGTAATAATAAATCCAAACGGTTTTTCTCCAGCATGCCGATTTGATATTGCTTAAGCTGTTTATCCACCGGCATGGATAAGGTGAGATAGCTCTTCTCCCCATCAGCGGTATATTCTTTTTGAAAATCATCAAAGCTTCTCATAAGATATTCCTTTCTTCATGAAAATAATGCGAGGCCTGTGATCCATGCTATAGTAATGCATGGAGCCATCGGAACCGCAATGGTTTTGTGGTTCTTCTTTACTACCAGCAGCACAAAGCCATAAAGCGAGGATAATATAAATGAAAGAAAAAGAAAGGGCAGGGTGTTCTGTGCTGCAAGCGACGAAATACCTAGCCCCAGCATCATGATATCCCCTGTTCCAATAGCATTCTTTTTTATCAGATGAACCCCAAACAGAACAGCAGAAAATACTGCAGCAATGACCCATGAGGAAAAACTACCAATGAAAAAAGCACTGCGTACAATGTTGATGACGAAATAACTACCGAGCACCCCTACAGGAATATGATTTTTTTGAATATCTGCAAAGGACGCTGCCGTCATCAGTAAAATGCAAGATAGAATGTGCCATGTATTTTCACAAAACGGAAAAATGATCGCTGCAAAAACATACAAGATGGTTAAGACTGCACAACCGATGATGAACCATATGCTTTTTTCCCAATCGGTAGATAAGGCTTCCTGATCTGGCAGCCTTGAGCGTACTACTGTTTGTTTTTCCAAGAAGGCGGGTGTTTCTTTCATATTCATTCTTTCATTCTTCAAAAATAGTTTTCCACCTTTGTTCATTCCTGGTTCGAAGACTCTTCCTGTGGGTTTTGGTAAGGCTTTGTATATTCGCCATATTTTTTGAGCAGATGAAGCTCGATGCCCAGTTTTTTTGCTTCCTCCTGAGCTCTTTCATAATCTGGCTGGAAGAACTCTGGTATTTCATCATTTTCAGGAATGATCAGGTAAAGAATTCTCGTGTAGTTTCCACCTGACACATCGATATAGCAGTCGTCTTTTGTGGCGGCTGTAAATTTCTTAATGTCTTTCATTTTTCTATTGATAGCATAATAAACCGAGCCTTTGGCTTGATAGGAGTTCAAAAACGGGTTCAACGTAAAAATCGTGATCAGCTTTCCCGGTTCCTTACCATGGGCGTATTCGATCACATCCACAGTTGGAAAGAAGTACGGGGTCGCTTTTGAGTTATTTCCAAGCTTTTTCACCAGCTCCTGTGCGTAGCGATCCTCCCCTGAAATACCACGAACTGAGTTTTGCTTGAAAAAGCTTCCATTTTCCCCGTAATTCCAAATACTATCTCCCTCGGGAATGGGCTGCTGCTCCTGCCGATCGACACCCCAGGTCCATGCCAGCACGCAGGCACGGTTTCGCAGCCTGATCTCAGGCAGAAACAAAAAATTGGGCATGGGCTTTACCGTGTATTCCATTATTAGATCAATGGTCTGCTTATCTTCAAAAAAGGTAGAGCATGAAAAATCCAATGCTTGTACACCATCAGACAATCTAAGTCGTTGATCCAAATCTTTGACTGGAATGTTTAAATCATTGGAAAGCCTGGCTTTCAGCATGCCCTTCGCGACAAAGCCAAGCAACGCGGTTTTTGCTTCGCTTACCAGGGGACCCGATAATGACACGCCTATCAAACGAAGCTCGCCCATCGGATCCTCCAAAATTGTTTCTATTTGTGTGGATAACCCCTCAAATGAACTGTTTATATCATCCAGATCATTAAGTGTTTGTAAAAAATCATTGAAATCAACCCCGTTTCCCAAATTGCTCACGTTCCCGGCTACACTCTGGATGGACTGGTAGAAGGTGCCCACGGCTTCTTGCTGATCCATCAGTTCATCCTGCGCTGCTGTGATATTGTCTACCAGCGTATCATGCTTTTCTTTCAGGCCTGATATGGCATATAAGTAGCTATATTGTGACATGTCTTCAGCTACCTGGTTCAAAGCATGCTGCATTCTTGAATAGGTTCCGGTGATTCTGATAATAGACAAAACCGCCAAAATTGCCAGCATGACTATGGGCAGAACCAATGCCGCTTCTATGGTGGCTGTCCCTTTTTTTCCATTGATTTGTTTCGTCCGGCAAATTCCTTTTCCCATAATTAATATCCATATCCCCATCGAACCCTGATATGCCCTCTGTTGTCCATAAAGCCTTTTGGCACAAACATATAGCGCATGGAAATATCGGCTTCCACAACCACACAGCTATGATAATCCGACATCAGGAATTCCGGATTATCCAGGGTTTTGCGCAGATTTAACTGCATCAGATCGGCACAGCGCAACAGTTTGGTTTTTTGTGGGACAACAAACAGCAAAAGCCGCAGATAGTCGGCATAATCGAAGTTTACCACTGTGCCAACCAGTTGGCTGGTTGTACCGGTATCACCAACTTTGTTTCCCAATTTAGCAATAACATCACTGATTTGTTCGGTCCCGGAATTGATCAGATCATTTAGCCCGCCCCTGATTTTTGAAACAAAACCCTTATAAGCCTCGGACTTAAAAATAAATTCAAGGATTTTCTCCTGAACTTTCTTTTTTATTTCCTCAACCTTTACCTGTGTCCATTCCACAGATTGGTTTTTAATGGCCTCGAACTGGCTGCGTGCCATATCGGTTATCCATGATTGTATATCCTCCATGCTGTTGATCTCGCCTGGCAGATGAAACCCGGCGTCACCAGGTTCCACTGTGCCTTCCCCTGCCTGCCCGAAATCTGAAATGGTTTCTTCCAGTGGTAAAAAGGCTTCATGAACAGCGCTGGCGACGATGTCGGTAACAGCGTCCTGCAAAGCCTTGTCTGCATCGGTGATCAGATCTCCGGTGGTTTGCTTTAGCCACTGTGAGGAATCTTTCAGGATCTCATCGGCCACTCCGGAAAAAAGAGACTTCAAATTGGTCTTCCAGGTGTTTTTTGTTTTGTAAACAGCCACCGGCTTTCCATTGTTGATATCCTTCACGTCCATCCAGGACTCGCCTGCCGCCCAGCCGACAAGAATCAGGTTCTTAACCACCGGAACCCCAAAGCCCGTCCATCCGGCGATTGCGGTAGCTGCGGTTAATGCGGAAGCTGATTTATCGGTACTTGTGTAGACATGGATCAGGTTCAAACCCATCCGTATTCCAAAAATAGACGTTTGGGCAAGGTTTGCGTTCACTTTTTCCTTTTTGCAACCGAACAGAACATACTCCGCCTCTGCTTTTTCATAAAATGTTTCACCGGATTGACGGGTGTAAAGAAGCATGGTTCTGCTGTCGCTGTCCATGTTGGCGTTTTTGAATGCGCTGACAACAAATTCATTGACATACAGACTTTTTAAAAATGCTTCACCGGCATTGGCCATCGCATTTCCAATGATTTTTGCAATGCTTCCATTTTGATTGAGTGAATTGCTATAGCTTTGTTCAATATCAATGTTTTCATCTTCCTGTGTTTCAGGCAATAAGGATGCTTGTTGTGAAGAGGGAGGAACAGCTTGGCTGTTGACCACATTAGGGTAGTTACCTTCATCATCCCGGTAAGAAGGAAGCGTTAAAAACAACTCTTCCAGTTCATCGCTGGAAAGCTTGTCGTCCGAGCCATTAAAGGCCTTTTGCTGTTCTTTCTCTTCATTGTCTTTTTTCTTTATGTTCTGCTTAAGCTTTTTTTGCTGTCCCTTATCCTTACTGGTGTCTGTTACATTATTTTCCGCAAGCACTTTGTTGCACCATCGATAAAACGCATTTTTCTCTTTTTGGTTAATCGCAGGCTGTACTGAATATTCCGGATTTTTGTAGGATTGAGTATTTAGTGTGATTTGCTCGCTCAGACTTTTGGAAATCTTGTCTACGGCAGTTCCAAATTCAACCCGTTCGAAGGGCGTACAGGTTTGCGGAATTTTACCGGTATCTTCAATAAATTGATCCAGGCTGTTCAGGTTTTCCGTGATTTGCTCATAGGCTGACAAGGCTACAGCATCGATGTTTGAAAGGATGGTCAAATTTCCATTCAATTCGTTTCCAATGGATGATAATATGGTTGGATCCGCATTCAGAACAAGCTTTTGAATATCAGCCCTCATCCGGGTAAGAAACGAATTATCCGCCTTACTGGTTTGATCGGCGATTTCCTGGTTGATCTGTGCGGTGAGGGTTTGCACCTCTTCACAACCTCTTTGTGATTCAGTGATCAGCTTAAGTGCCTCTTGATGGTAACGGATATATTTTTCAGCCTCCGATTGGATCCCAGAAATTTGGTCGCGAGCCATGCTCATTTTTTCCCGATTACTGGTTAAAACCGCAAGACAGCTGTTAATTTCCTCCTGCAATGCAAAGATTTCGTTTTTAACGGCTCCTTGCAATGAACTGATATCAGATTCCTTTGATTGGATGCTTTGTGCTGTTTTGCTGATGTTTTCTGAAACATCATCCTGATCTGATTGGAGTGCGGTCATGTCATCTTCGTAACTGTGTATTGACAGCTGATGGGAGGTGATTTTTTTTTTGATTAAATCTATTTTATCAGCATCAGGTTTCTTCTTCTCTTCTTCTTTGGAGAGATCCTTTTCAAGCCTTTGAATATCTTTATCCAGGTTTTCTGTTTTTTTTAAAACGCTCTCTATTTGTGATTGGAGAGAACTATACTGTTGTTTATATGATGAGTGTTCTTGCTGTAACTCAGACTTCTCGCTATCCAAACTGTTGATTGCGCTTCTTGTTTCGGAAATTTTTTGCGTAAAATCCGGTATTTTATTCCACGCTGTGTTCAGCTGTCCTTCATAGCTTTCCGCTTGACAGATCTCATCGCAGGACTGTTGAATGGCATCAAGCTTATTTTTCATATCGTTGCCAGGATTTTTACCAAGGGTAAACCCGCTAATTCTTTCTGAAATCAACAACTGCAAATAGACCTGTTCTTCCCTGATCTTTTGAAGTTTCTTTTCCAACTCCATCTTGTTGTTCAAAAGACCGGATTGAGCCATGCAAGTATTCAAGGATTTCAGCTTTTCAACAAAATTTCCGATGGTGGAGGCAGGTGCACGATATTTCATAAACTGGGTGATTTGTTGTTCCAAAACATAGTCTTCGGAGAGGTTAAACATGGGAGTAACTGTTACGTTTTCAACCTCGAAACCATATAAATCGGTGTAACCAGGCATATATTGATTTTCAGCCGCAAGGTTTTTTATCAGTAAATCACCGATCAAGGCCTCTAATTCGTCCTGATCGAGGCCCATGGCCATCATGCCATAGTCCTCTTTCAGCGGTGCGAGATATTGTGACAGTGCCGACTGAACTGATAGCTGTACAGCACCGCGGGCATGCTTTTCCGCGCTTTGTCGCCTTGACAGATCGACCATCACGCCTGAAAAAGCAATGAGCACTGACAGAATAATGCTCATAAAAACTGTAATGCTGCCTTTCATTTTCATGATTCCCTCTGCTTTTCTTTTCGCTGCCTCTTTTTATAACTGAACCCATTACATAAACCTTATTCGAACTGATCTTTCAACTTTTTCAGGGAGTCGGTCAAGGGCTTGCATTTCTCCATTACCCACTCCTTCGCTCCGGACTCTTCATAAAACTGTAATAAAAGATCCACATTTTGTATAAATTCCCTTGGATCATGGACAGTCGTTTCACTGCTGGCCTGCAGTGTGATATCCCCTGCCAGGCCAAAAGCTCGGAACAGGCCTTTCATCGGCATCGGGTATATTGCCACAGCTTTCACACCGACCTGATGAAAAATGACATAATTCTCATATATAACTGCAACCTGGATATTCCGATTGGATTTGAGAAGGCTTTTTTCAGTATATTCTTTCAAAATGGCGTTGCTGATAATTTCCTTTTTCTGCTTGGCACCCGAAAACACCTGCCAGTAAAGCCCCTCGCTGCCATACCCCTCGCGGTTGAGAATCCCTTCTCCCGGTTGAATTTTTTGTGCGTCATATCCCCACAGGAAAGCCCAGTCCTGTGTGTTTTTGCTGACAACAGACTGCAGCAATGCCTGTTGGTAATAGATCATTCCAAAGTAAATCAAAAGCATGATAATGAGTATGACAAATGGAAATATCATTGCATATTCAACTGTCATAGCCCCCATTTTGGAATGGCCTGTTTTTACAGCTTTGCAATATGTAACCGGCTTGTATACGATGGAATTTTCCATAACCGATTTTGTGATCACGGAGTGGGTGTGGGTACTGCAACCAGCGTTGGATCGAGGGCATTTCCGACTACTGCATTGACAAAGCCCAAAAGCTGTTCACGGAAAATCAGCGCAAGACCAATGGCTATGGCGACAAGCACAACGATTTCCACCGTGTTGATCCCCTTTTCATTTCGGACGAGTGCTACAAAAAACTTTCTCACTTTACATTCCTCCTTGCGGTCTGATTGGAAAAGATTATTCTTCTATAACGAGGTTAAAGGTCCGCCGCCCCAGCTAATGTTATTGTCAGAAGAAAAACATGATCTAACGAGTTTCGCCAAAGGCTAAAAAAGTGATATTGCAGGTTTTACCAGATGTGAGAACAGTGGTATTACGGGTTTTACCAGAGGCGAAAAAATGTGTGGTGGCGGGTACCAATTACCTTCATCAGGCGTTCAGTGATTTTCAGGCCAACTACCGGGTTTACCAGGCAGCCCAGGTTCAAGCATATGGACAGCCAAGCTAAAAACCTGTAGAAAACTGTAAAATTGCAGGTGTTATGACAATAGCCAGTATGGATATAAACATCAGCATTAATGGAAAAATGAGCTTGGCGGCTGCCGTTTCACCCATTTGCCTGGCCGCATGCTTGCGCATTTCCCAGGTTTCATGGGTCATCCGCTTCAGCTCGTCTACCATTTTACTGCCGCCAATTTTCGCGTTCTGAGAAATGATGCTGGCAAAGGATGTGATCTCCCTGACCTTGCATCTTTCAGAAAATTCCTGCCATGCCTGGCTTTCGGTAGTGCCTGCCGAGATATCCTCCAGCACGGTACCAAGCTCTACGTAAAGTGGGGTTCTTTCCATGACATCCGCATAGATCTTTTCCAGGGATTGTCGCAGGTGCATTCCGGCATTCATCAGAAGCGTCAGCTTGCTGATAAAGATCGGGAAATCCATCATCATCTGAAGCTTTCGCTTTTTTGCCTTTTCATCCAGGTTTCTGTCGGCTAAAAAAAACAGCAATCCCCCGGCAACGGGGATGATGGCAAGAAAACCCGCACCAAAACCAGATGCTGCCCCTAAGAATGATGTGACGGCCATCCCCAGACAAAAATACATGATTTTTTCAGCCCAAAGTATCTTCAGATAATAACTGGCGTATCTTGTGCCGTACACCATTACAACCCGCTGATAAAGAAAAACAAAATACGAACCCGACGATGGTACCTTTATTTCATCATGGAACCATAGCCCAAAAGGCAACAACCCTTTACAGGCAAATTCCTTTTCATCAAGCGGTTCCATCTGTTCAACGTACCGCTGCCGGACACTTCCGTTGATAATCAGGTAAACCAGAATGATCCCGATCATCAGGATGAAATAGATTACAGTCAAATATAACCCCGCCTTCAAAACCTTATATTCATAATGCGGTTGGAGATCAAAACCCCAAGGCCGGACATGAGCATGCTGATCGTCATAACCACCCTTCCTGCAGGTGTGGTAAACAATGGCTCCATGAACTCTCCACTCATGCCTGAAATAAACATGACCATCGCCACGGGCGACAGTGACAGAAGCCTTTGCTCCTGTTTTTTGGCAGCAAGCCCCGTTTCGATCTCCTGTTTGATTTCGATGCGTTCGCTGATCATTGCAGCCGTTGTTCGGATGACCTCGATCAGGTTCCCGCCCGTTCTTTTGCAAACTGAAAAAACATCTGCGAAGTGGTGTATTTCTTCAATGCCTGACCGGATAGCAAAATCCTTTAGAATTCCTTCGATGTTTTCATTCATCTGAAGCCTGCGTAAAATGAGCTCTGTTTCCCGTACGATATCGGACTTTTTACCGGGGTACAGGCTCTGCAGGATGATATATGCCTGGCCGACGGCCTGTTCCACCGATTTCCCGGCAGACAGCGAAGACCCCAAATAGTACAACAAGTCCTTGAATTGAACCCTGAGGACATTACGCCTTTTTTCAGCCATGGCTTTTTTCCGGATTCCGGGATAGACAAGCCCAAGCGCTGCAGCGATGATAACAATGAAAAAGCTTCTGTAAAACACCCATCCGACAAGGCCCATGACCCCCGCCCCAATGCCCGCGCAAAGCAGCCATTCTTGAAGCTCATACCGGTATACACTGTAGTCCCCCGGACAAAAAGCCTCGTCTTTCTTCCTGTTATTCTGTTTCACAACACTTCTCCCCGGAATTATCGATTCCACACCATCGTAGCTAAGCAAAAAATAGAAGTCAACGGAAATACAAAAACAGCCTGTTTTTGTGCTTAAACAACCGGAAAAATTACTTTAAGCATAAAAACAGGCTAATCATACATATGGTTCAGAATGCTTGCATGTGCGAAGAGGCATATCGAAAATCAGGGAATATCATCATTCATCAATAATACATAAAAAGTCATAGATCGGCTTCAGCATTTGAAAACCTTCCTTTAAAAACGCCGGAAGCTCCTTTGAAAAAGCATGCTTGAAGCTCGTTTCAGAAGCTTCAAAAAAGATGTTTTTTCTATCCAGCCAAGCTTTAAGGTTCTCGGGCTGATCCGGGAATTTGCTGCGTTTATAGGTTTCCCCGCCGATGACAAACCGGCTTTGGCTTTCATAGCATTCACGCGCAAACTGAAATGCCGGGTGATTGTTGATGATCATCTCGCGCATGCGGGCCATGGATTGGGGTGTGGCGCCATAAAATCCCACGCCGTGGCTTGAACCCCATTGGCCAATATCAAACCAATAGCAGGCTGCAGTGGACATTCGTGCCTTGTCCCGCAGGAAGCTGATCCAGATATTGTCCCGGTATAGGCTTTTATCATGGGTGAACCGGGTATCTCTGCGCACCCTGGAGATCACCTTTGTGGGCTTAATGATGATCTGGCTGTCAATTTGAAGCATTGCAGGCCCCAGCTCCTTTACCAGCTCGGTAAAAGGGTTGTAGACCAATCGCTTATACTCGTCCTTGTGGTCGTCATACCATTGCTTGCTGTTGTTGATTTTATTCTCCATTAAGATTTTCAGCGCGTCCGCAGTAAAGCCTTCAAAGCTCATAACCGGTTCCTCCATTGTTTTAAGAATTTGCGAACTGAGTATTATCCCATAACTATTTTACTCCATATGTTTCATTTTGTCTGCTATAAATCATTGTGTTCTTTGAATACTGCGAGTAATCATTACTCCTGTGAAACCTGTTAATGGTTTCTTGTCGTTTTTTTGGTTATGGAGAACTTTTCAGAGGTAAGCAGGCACAGCCCTGAAGTGTAGGATCTCACATTGCTCAAAGATCCTTCGCTACGCTCAGGATGACGCCGCTGTGCTCAGGATTTCATCAATGCGCTATGATGACACCGCTATGCTCAGGATGAAATCACTGCGCTCAGGGACATCGTTATCTCGTGTTATAACACATATCTTTGTGGTAACATATGTATTGATGAAAAGTGGGTTTGAACAGGATGTATTCCTTTCAAGTTCCAGTTCAATGGCATTAGAGCATTTATAATGCACCCGGAGGTTACTGTACATCGGTTTCTATACACAATTTGCTATCTCCAGGACTTCGTATATTGTATAATCATGATATGGCCATAAGGATCTCGATAGCAACGCAGCTGAACAGCTTCTGTTCATGCATAATTCCTGATAAAAACATGTAAAAAGCCTCATTTTAACAAAATTATCGTTTTTCATGGAAACTACCCTATCAAATTGTAGAAGTCTTGCGCATATATATTATATAAAGGATATTTATGCTTCAATGAAATAGAGATATGGAACAGGAAAAATTCATGGCATGAGGAGGGTTACGCTGTGCTGTCTTTTGTAAGAAATAAAAACATCGCAGAGAAACCGCACAAAATCGAAGATACTATCAACAGCATACAGCAAGGCGATTTTGCGCTGAGAGAAAAGCTTATTTTAGAGTACAAGCCTTTTATCCTGAAATGTGTATCGATGTATAACCACAGTCTTGAGAATGACTACAGCAGTGATGAATTCAGCATCGCCCTCATCGCGTTCAATGAAGCGATCAATACATATAAAATCGTAAAGGGCATGTCCTTTTTGAATTTTTCTCAGATTGTGATCCGCAACCGTCTAAACGATTATGCAAGAAAAAAACAGAAGGATAAGCAGGTTGTATCGCTTGAAAGCCTGCGCGGCGACAATGAAGAGAACCACCCTTACGATGTCCCGACAGAGGACAAGTCTTTTTTGGGGTTGGAGGTAAGAGATGAAATCAACGCGCTGATTCAGGAATTAAAGCAATATCAAATTTCCCTGAGCGATCTGATTCATCGGTCACCCAAACAGGTCGACACACGAAAACGAATGATTCATCTGGCCAGATTGATTCATGATAACAGTCCCCTTCTTTCAAAGCTAAAGCGTACAAAAGGCATCCCGATTAAAGAGCTGATGGAGCTATCCCCGGTATGCCGCAAAACCATCGAACAGAACAGAAAGTACATTATCGCTCTTGTGGTTATACTCGACAGCAAATTCGAAACAATGAAAGGGTATATTTCCAACTGTGGAAGGAGTGAGTTGAATGCAAACTAAAGCGACCATCATCAAGGTATCATTACTCTCAGCGATCGTCATGACCGAAGGCTGTGAGTTTAAAAGGATTTTAAGAAAACCCCAAATGGAAGCCGGCGCGGAGATTGACATTGATATCAAAACAGAACCGGTCAGTAAACCCATGTTTATCACGAAATTCAGGCCGTCCATAGCTTTAGGCGCCATCGCCAGCGCACTCGCATTGATTCTTATCATCTTTGTTGGCACCAAGCTCATAACGGGTCTATTCTCCATTGCGCCTCAGGTTTTTGCTTATATCGACGTGGATATCAACCCCAGTGTATCCTTTTCCATCGACAAAAACGCGAAGGTTATCAGTGTGGAATCCTTGAATGACGATGCAACCAAGCTTTTGGAGGGAATGGATTTTAAAGGGAAGGATATTACCGATGCCATTATTCTTTTTACAGAGAAAGCGAAATCCATGGAGTTTGATTCTTCCTTCATGCTGGTATCCGGCGCTGTTGATCAGCTGAACAAGGACTCGGATGCGAATGAAGAAATGCTCGAGGATGTGCTCTTGTCCATTGTCAACAATGAAAAAATGAAGGACTTTGAGATTCTAAGCCAGGCCGTGAAGGTATCCCCTGAAATGAAAGCCGCTGCAAAGGAAAACGGAATCACCCTTGCCAGACAGGCTGCCTTCCTCCATGCCAACAAGAATGGTGAGGACATTTCTCTGGATGAGATAAAGGAATCAGAAACATCGTATATCTACACCATTCTGGATTCCAAGGAATCTACTGAAGATAACTCCACAGGGGTAACCAAGGTTGTTATGGCCGATGTCATCAGCCCTGCACCGGAGCCCACAGCCGTACCAACGGCTTCACCCACTCCCGAACCCACAGCTACTCCTGAACCTACACCTACACCAACACCCACACCCGAGCCCACACCTACACCCGAGCCCACGCCAACACCCGAGCCCACGCCAACACCTAAACCTACACCAAAACCCACTGCAGTAGCAAACCCACGCAAAGCTACCGTAAAGGCAACTGTAACCGAATCGGGCATACAGCTTAATTGGAACAAAACCGCCAGCAGCAGCTTTGTATATTATAAAGTCGTTATTTCAAAATACAATGACGCCCCATCTTACCCCAATGACGGCTATATCACTTATATCTCCGATGTGAATACGACGAGCTATTTTATACAGCCAAACGCAGGATATAACGGGGGCGATTTCGGAGGGAAAGTAAGGCCCGGAGAAGAATACTATTTCTCCATCACCGCATGCTACAAAGATGAAAATATCAGGGGTAACGCGGTGAGGAAGACCATGCCCGGCCAGGTGGAAACATCAAGCACCGTGCGCAAGGCAACCGTAAAGGCTACCGCAACCGAATCAGGCATACAGCTGAACTGGAACAGGACCGACAGCAGTAACTTTGTATATTATAAAGTCGTTATTTCAAAATACAATGACGCCCCATCTTACCCCAATGACGGCTATATCACTTATATCTCCGATGTGAATACGACGAGCTATTTTATACAGCCAAACGCAGGATATAACGGGGGCGATTTCGGAGGGAAAGTAAGGCCCGGAGAAGAGTACTATTTCTCCATCACCGCATGCTACGATGGCGAGAATGTGAAGGGTAACGCAGTGAAAATGACCATGCCCGGTCAGGCAGAAACATCGTGCACCGTGCGTAAGGCAACCGTAAAGGCAACCGTAACCGAATCGGGCATACAGCTGAACTGGAACAGGACCGACAGCAGCAGCTTTGTATACTATAAGGTCGTTATTTCGAAATACAATGACTCCCCATCATACCCGAACGATGGCTATATCACTTATTTTTCCGATGTGAATACGACGAGCTATTTTGTACAGCCGAACGCAGGATACAACGGGGGCGATATCGGAGGGAAAGTGATGCCCGGAGAAGAATACTATTTCTCGATCACCTCATGCTACAATGATGAAAATGTCAGGGGTAACGCAGTGAAAATGACCATGCCCGGTGAGTCCAAAACAACGCCCGAAACTTCCGAAACACTGAACCTATCCTCAACCATTCTGGACGGCAAGCTTGTATTATCCTGGAATCCATTGTCGAACAATGGCTTTAACTACTACAAGGTGGTGCTTTCAAAATATAATTCCACCCCATCCTACCCGGATGACGGCTACTTATATGTGATCAGTGACGCAAGCCATACCGTTGAAGCAATAGATATTGGGGACTGGTATAACAGCGGAGACTTTGGCGGTCAGCTGATATCGGGAGAGAAATACTACGTCCGAATTACTGCAGTATACAATGACAAAAAAATCAACAGCAATGTTTTATACACAGCACTTCCATAGCCTGATGGGCATGAAGTCAGGAGGCTCTGTGTAAAAAAAAGCACCGCAGCCTCCCCCCAAATCTGAAGACTGGGTTCATCCTGCAGGATTGGCCCCAGGTTTTGAACAAGCTTATGCAGGAATTCTCCCCATGGATGATCCGGGACTCAAGTAATGAGAACCCCGGATCATCCATTTCATATCACTTCGGATAATTCTCCTATATAGTCATAGCAAGCTCTTTATGCTGAACTGCGATATTGTTTCCGCTCAAGCGGAAAATGCTTCAGCAGGACAATTAAACAGAACAGCGAAAAAAATGCTTCAGCAGAAAACTAAATAGAACAATTGAAGGAAATACTTTAGTAAGACAACCTATATAGAACAGCAGAAAAAATGCTTCAGCAAGAAAAATATTCAGAACAGCTGAAAGATTTGATGGGCAAAATGGTTCGATGGTGCTTAGGGTGGACCCGAAGTCTTATCGTATCTGCCGATTTGCTGGAACTCATTCCACCGCCATAGCTGCGTAAGGAACACATCGGTAAACTCTGTTCCGGCTTCGTCTTCCCTGCAGTATATGTAGAGATCTTTGATGGTATATGGCCCATCGGTTTGGCTGTCGTAAATGAACTGCCCGTTAAACCTGAACGTGATCGTTTGAATGCCTGCCTGAAGAGTAGCGTGTTCGTAGCTGCACACAATTTCCTTCCCTTCGGAATCGGCAAGCCCTGCCTGGAAATCATAAACACCTTCCTTCAGCACTGAGAGCTCTACACTGGCCACAAGGTATTCATACAAACTGTTTTGATCACTGTCTTCTCCATGGCAGCTGAATGTTCCGGTGGTAAAAACATCGGAGGGCTGGAATGCTTTGCAGGCATAGAAGTCGGTTTTGTATACTCCCGGTAGGTTTGATACCCACTCGCCGTGCGAATCATAAAGGGCGATTTGAACTTTATACGGCCCATCAATACCGGAATTGTGGATTTCTTCTCCGTCAAAGTCTAATGCCAATGTATTTTTACCCTCGACCAGGTTGAATTCCTTTTCTACACTGGTAACCCATTGCCCCTGCCCGTAAGAATAAAGTGTGCTTTCCACTTTGTAAACACCCGCTTGCACAGCCTCTGCTTCCATATGAAACCTGAGGTGATCATATACACCGTCTGCGTTCAAATCAATGGGCGTGCTTGAAATCACTTCATTGATTTCAGCCTTCGGGTGCTGAAAAGAAGCACGTTCGTATGGCCAGGTTTGATAAAGCTTACCCGCAACCTCCTGGCCGGATAAATCCAGTATCACCAACGTGGCCTTATATGGGCCGTTAACCCCTGATCGATAAATTCTCAAACCATCAAATTCCAGAACAACTTCCGTAGGCTTTCCCTTCAGGTTCACTTTTTTCTCTGAAGTCCCAAGAAAAGCGCCATCCTCACCTTCCAGAATGCATTGAACCTCATAAAGGCCCCACACGTCAGCCTGAACCTGTGCATGAATGTTTAGGGCATCGTACTGTCCATCACCATCAGAATCTACCGGACTATCGGTGATATCACCGGTAAAAAAAGCTTCTGTCTGCTGGAATTCAGAATAAAGGCAGGCCTTGGTTTCATATGCGATATTTTCACTGTAAAACCCATCGTCTATCGTAATATAAACCTGATAGGAACCATCGGTTTCCAGGCTGCGCAGCGCCCTTCCATCAAACGCCAGACGAACGGTATTCCGTCCTTTCTTCAGCGTCTTCTCCACAACCTTGTGCCCTGCTGCCGTATCACCGGCAAAAAGAGAACCGGTAGTGAAAAAATCTCCGCGTGCCAGGACATCCATTTCTACCTGAATGACCAATTCATTATAAAGCCCGTCATGGTCGGTGTCTCCCCTGTATTCTGTGATGCTGTGATTTTCAGCGAGCAACCCCTGAAATTCATCGGCACGATAAGGCTTCGTCGAAATCTCCAGCGAAGTTTCTTCGTTTGAAGTGCCCAAAACCTGAACATGAATCGAGTATGGGCCGTCTGTCTTTGAACCGCGGATCGTTCGCCCGTTAAAATAAAAGCGAAGCTTTTGCACACCCTGTTGCAGATATCTTTGGGTAATCTCTGTTGCCATTTGAATCTGTGAATCGGGAATAAGGTTCCCGCGATCAATAATACTGCCATCGGATGAAAGCAGAAAAGCTTCAAAAGGGGTTGTTCCATCACTGTCTGAGAACACTTCAACCTCAGCAGCAAGAGCTTCATATAAACCGTTTTTATCGTTATCCATCACTTCAACGGAATGAACGCCGGTTAGGTTAATTTTCGGAACTGTTTCAGACAGACTCTCAGTAATCGTTGCAGCTTCATTGGAAATGCCATTTTGCACTTGGTTTGCATTCGCAGGCTCTGTGGCTTGCGAGGGTTTACCCATTGTGCATGAGCACAGGATCAGAAGGATAATCATGAAGAGGGATGAATATTTGAATGGGTTGTGTTTCAATTGATTCAAGAACCTCATAAAAACCCGCTCCTGGTGTTGAACAGCGTTTGAATGACCCATTGCCATTCATACTATCATCGTACCGCTATTGTAATATTATGTCAAACGAAACTATTCCACACCGGTTTTTACAGCCTTCGGTTCTATATTTAGAATGATTGAGAAAACACTGCCTTCCCCAACCTTGCTTCGGACGTTGATCTTTCCGCCATGGCGCAGCACAATGATTTTAGCAATGGAAAGGCCCAGGCCATGACCGCCTTTATTGCGATCCCTGGACTCATCGGCACGGAAAAACCGGTCAAATACGTTCTGCAGATCATTCGCGGAAATTCCGCAACCGGAATCCTTCACAGAGAGAACGGCGGTTTTCCCCTCCCTTTTCAGGCTGATGGCAACCGTTTTACCAGGCTCGGTATACTTTAGTGCATTATCAACAAAGATGCGCATGGCCTGCTTGATTCTGCTTCTGTCACCATTGGTTTCAATTTCCTGCTCGACGAAGCCCTCGATGGTGTGCTGTTCATCCACCATCTTTGTTTCCTTCACCAGCTCCTCCATCATTTCACTCAAGGAGAAGGTTTCTTTCGTCAGAATCAGCGTGTCCTTGTCGTTTCTGGCGATAAACAGCAGCTTATCCACCAGTTCCTTCATATTCTCGGATTCGTTGCGGATGGCTTCTATGGATTCCTGCAACACCTCGGGATCTTCCTTGCCCCACCTTTCAAGCATGCGGGCATAGCCCTGGATGACCGAAATGGGTGTGCGCAGCTCGTGCGAAGCATCGGAAACAAATTGGTTTTGCTTATTATAGGCGTTTTCAATTCTGTCCATCATCTCGTTAAAGGTGATGATCAGCTCTTTCAGTTCGTCCTTCGCATTGGTCACATTCAGCCTCAGGTTCAGGTTCTGACCCTTGATCTCCCTGGTCATCTTCGTCACTTCCGCAATGGGATAAAGCACATTCCTTGTTACGGAGCGTCCTCTGAGATAGATTGTCAGCAGCACTGAAGCACCCAGAAAGACTACGAAACCGAATAGAACCACCAACTCTGTCAAAATCGGTGTAATATCCCTGAAAACATTGATGATGTATAAGCCCTCGGTTCTGGTGGCCCAGTTTTGTACCATGATGAAAACAGCATTGCCCCGACGGTAAAACCATATGGGCAGCCTGTCGTAAGGCTTTTGCCATAAGCCAAAGGTGTTGATAAGGATTTCTCCCGATGCGTCGGAAAGGGAGATTTCTGTATCCCTTTGCATCGCAATATCATAAACGGTTTCCTTGATCGACTGGGTCATGCTGATATCTTCGGATATCTGCTTCACATTCAGAGCCAGCGCGAGAGAATGGTATGCGATAAAAACAATCAGCATCAAAACAAGCGAGGATAGAAAAGCATCCACCACCATCCGGATATAAGAGGCCGATATGCGGCGGCTCATTGAAAAACCGGCTTTTTTCATGGCACGCCTGCGCATGCCCTTTGTGATGTGTATATGCGGAGCTGAAGCTTGCTGGTTTTGCCCAGGGCGTGGGTTTTGGATGGTTTGCCCCATCTGTGCCGGCCTTTCCACCATAAAGGGTTTCCCTTGTGTTTGAGCCGACCCCGGCTGGGGATTTCCGCTTTGCCTGACCTGCTGTTGATTTTTCAGCGAATCCTGGTATTTGCGCGGTTCGGGCCCTGAGCTTGCTGCATGGTTCCCAACGGTTACAGTCGGCTTTTTGTTTCTTCTTTGAAAAATGAGCAGCCTGCTATTCAGTTTCTGTGTTTCATTCCTTGTCTTCAAAAATATACCCCACTCCACGGATGGTTTTGATGTAGGAAAGGTCGTATTTCTGGTCAACCTTTGCCCTCAGGTACCTGATATAAACATCGGTGACATTGGTATCTCCGTAATAATCATAGCCCCAGACCTTTTCAATCAACTTTTCACGGGTGAGCACAATACCCCGGTTTTCCATCATATATTCCAGCAGATCATATTCCTTTTTGGACAGTGGAATTTCCTCGCCCTTGCAGGTCACCTTATGGCTGGACTTGCTCAGGATGAGGCTGCCTGCTTCCAGCACATCCTCCTCTGCCTTTTTACCGTTATGTCCCTTCCGCTTCAGGGCCACCCGTATTCTGGCCAACAGCTCTTCAATTGCAAAGGGCTTTGTCACATAATCATCCGCGCCGCTGTCCAGCCCGCCAACCTTGTCAGAGACATCGTCCTTTGCGGTGAGCATGATCACCGGCAAATCGGAAGTTTTCCGGATGCGCCGCAGAACCTCCAACCCGCTGAGCATGGGAAGCATCAGATCCAGAATGACCAGGTCGACGTTTCCGCTTAAGGCCTTTTCAAGCCCGTCCCGGCCATCAAACGCCAGTTCAACCTCATATCCTTCATGCTTCAGCTCCAGCTCGAGGAAACGCGCTATTTTACTTTCATCTTCCACCACTAAAATTCTTTCAGCCATGTTATTCCTCCCTGAGTGTTGTTTTGGCCTGTTCGGCTGTCGATTTATTATCAGGATTACTCCTTCCGGTTCGCTGTTTGCTACAAACCATTCATCCTGAAGGATAAATGGAAAATAGTTCTGCTTACCTTATCATACCATATCGCAGCCAGGCAGGGTACTCCGGAGTGTGAAAACAGGTGCGATATATCCCCAGGGGAATCACTATAAACGAATAACCCATATAGTGACAAATCCTCCTGTAGGCTATACAGGAGGACTTTATACCGTTTTTAAGAACAAACCTTCTTTTTACTCAATGGTCATCTCGTTGTAATCGTCTTTTGGCATTTCAGCCGGTACATTCGGAGCCTGGGTTGGCTGGCTTGCCTGAGGCTGTTGCTGGCCTCTGCCGGAAAACCTGTCGGCTGCGTCGCGCACCATAGAGGAAATGTTATACTCTTTTCCCTCAACCTTTTTCAGACTGAGCTTGTAACCAAGTATTAAAACCAATAACAAAGCCGGAAGCGTGATATAGGGAATGAAAATGATCAGCAGCAGCAGGATGTTTACGGACATGTTCAAAATAACTCCGTTTTTGTCTTCAATGATCACCTTGTTTTCAAAACCCTTTTGGATAAGTTCTTTGAACTTTTGCCAGAACTCTCCGCCTCTTTTCTTCCACTCTTGGTTGTCGCAGCAGCCGTTATAATTGCTAAAGCTTTTATTCTGCTTGCCTTTTTCAAATTCTACAATCGCTTCGAGGACATCGCCGTTATGCCTTTCCAATAAGGCTTTCGCTTCCTCATAGCTGCAGTTTGTTCGTTTTCTTAATTGATCTACCTGTTCAAGGGTCACCATGATTGCACCTCCATGAAAATTTAAGTTCCTTTGACCTTACAATGGCTATTGTACAATCGCAATATTAAGGCTCCCTTTACGATGTATTAGAGTTTCATTAAAATTAGGTTCAGCTTTTTTCATCTGATACTGCCTATTGCTGGAATTGAATCTGACACAGCTTTTTGTAAATGCCTTCCTCCCGCATCAGCTCCTCATGGGTGCCCTGTTCGGAAATGCCGCCCTCACTGAGCACAACAATTTTATCAGCTTTCCGGATTGAGGACAGCCTGTGTGCGATGACTATGGTTGTGCGGTTTTCAATCACCCTGTCGATGGCTTCGTGAATCAGCTTTTCGGTTTCCATATCCACCGAGGCAGTTGCCTCATCAAGAATGAGGATGGGAGTGTTGCGCAGTACTGCCCTGGCGATGGACAGCCTTTGCTTCTGGCCTCCCGACAATTTAATGCCCCGTTCTCCGATCACCGTGTCATAACCGTTTTCCATCTCCTGAATGAATTCGTCTGCATGGGCAATTTTGGCTGCCTCAGCGATTTGTTCAATCGTTGCGTTCTTCATCCCATATGAGATGTTTTCAGCAACTGTTCCGTTGAACAGAAACACATCCTGCAGCACGATACTGATATTATCCCGCAGAGATTCGAGGGTAATATCCTTCACATCCATCCCATCGAACAGGATTTCTCCCTGATTTGGATCATAAAACCTGGCCAGCAGGCTAACCAGTGTTGTTTTTCCCACCCCCGTGGGCCCGACGACCGCGACCATCTCACCGGGGTTGATCTCAAGATTGATATCCTTCAGAACATCATGGCCTGGGATGTACTGGAAACTCACATTTTGCAACTGAATTTTTCCAGTCAGCTTTCCGACAGTCACTGCATCAGGCTTTTCCTTGACATCGGGCTCGGTGTCGAGCACCTCAAATACCCGGGAAGCCCCGGCCATTGCGTTCTGCAAGTCTTCATTGATCCTTCCCAGCGTGCTGATCGGCTGATAAAACATGGAAAGCAGCAGGATAAAAGCAACAATATCGGGAAGCGGAACCCTGTTCAGCGAAGCCAGGTACCCGCCAAAGCCGATGACCAGAACAGTACCCATGTGGTTAAAAAATTCGATGGAAGGATGATAAATCGCGCTGAGCTTCAATGCTTTCAAAACCTGATTCACATGGGCTCCGGAGCTGTTGCGAACCCTGGTCTCTTCCTGGTGGTGCTGGTTGAAAACCTGAATTTCCCGGATGCCCGAAAGATTGTCATGCAGGGTGGCGTTGAATTCGGCCAGCCTCTGCTGTGATGTTTTAAACTGCGGCTGAACCTTTTTGGCAAATTTGGTAATAGCCACAATCAGGAAGGGTACAGTCACCAGGCTCAGCAACGCTAGTGTCACGTTGATGGAAAATAAAAGAGCGGCGACACCAACAAGGATCAGCACGTTGACTATTAAATCAGGTGTAGCGTGAGCAATCAGCAGTTCCAGCAGCGATACATCATTTGAAGCACGGGACATCAGCTGACCGGTTTGCTTGTCATGATAATACCGCAGGGAAAGCTTTTGCATATGGGTGTAAACACGCACCCGCATATCGGATACAAAATGCCAGGCGGCGTAATGGGTGATATAGGATCGAAGGAATGTACAAACTGCCTGTATCGCATAGATACCCGCTAATATCAATGCGAATTGCAGCGCTTTTTTACCAAGATCAGGGGCGTTTTTTTGGATCAGGTCGGTTAATTCACGCACAATCATGGGGGCTGTCAGCTGACAGACCGTCAAACCTATGATGGCAATCATCCCTATAATTAAATATTTCCAGTATGGTTTTGCATAGCCCAGCAGTCTGAATATTATTTTCACGCTTGCAACCTCTTTTTTCTTACATTCCCATCATGAATTGATAAATTAAGTCATCAAACTCCGGAAGGTATTCATGGCCGAAATCCGGATATATCTCCATCTTCTTTGGTGAGGTGATTCTGTTGTATGCCGCGAACTGAGTGGATGGCGGACATATGTTGTCCATCAGGCCCGTTGCCATTAACACCTCACCCTTTATTCTTTCAGTTAGAAACTGGATATCAATATAACCAAGCTTTGTGAACAGCTCTTCTTCCCGCTGATGGCGTGGATCGAATCGCCTGAAATACTGTGTCAGTTCAACGTATGCATCCTTGGCCAGGTCCATCTCCCATACCCGCTTATAGTCGCTGAGGAAAGGGAAAACCGGAGCAAGCCGTCTGATTTCAGGAACCAGAGACGCACAGGCAAGGGTGAGGCCTCCGCCCTGAGAACCGCCCATTGCGCCAACACGGGTTTCATCCACATAGGGCAGGTTCATGACGATCTTCGCCAGCATGGCAGTATCCAGAAAGATCTGCCTGAACAGGAGGTTGTCCGGGTTAGGATCGTCCAGCCCACGGATGATATGGCCCTGAAGGGTGTTTCCAAATATACCGCCCTTATCTTCAGACTTACCGCCCTGTCCCCTGCAATCCATGGCAGCCACGGTGAAACCGGAGGATACATACCCGAACTTGCTCTGCCAGTCTCCGCTGTCCATGGAATATCCATGAAACTGAAGCAATGCAGGCTGAGGATTCGAGGTCCATTTGGGCTTTAATAGCTTTGTATGGATTCTGGCACCCTTTACTCCGGTAAAATACAGGTCGAAGCATTCAGCAACCGGATTTTGATAACCGGCCGGTATGATCTCGGTCTGAGGATCGGTATTATTCAGTTCTTCCAGGGCTCTTTTCCAGTATTGTTCGTGATCAGAGGGCTTTGGGTTCCTGCCCGTATAAGTTACCAGCTGTTCCAGCGGCATGTCCAGTATTGGCATATGGTTTTCCTCCCTTAGATTTGATTGTTCAAGCAGTCTCCTGTTAAACGCTATCAGTAACAAAAAACAAATGACATGTTTTTAGCGTTTGATAAAATTATAACCTTGATGCCCAACAGAAACAATGGATTATTTTCTTTTATAACTGGATTTTGTTTTGCCAGGTTACACAGGAGTAACAGATGATCATCCTGTGGAGTTACTTTCCGGAATACATGGACTTTATGATTCAGGTTTGATAAAATAACTGGGTATATTACAGATTATGTTTTGACATGGGGGACAAAGCATGGCATCCAGACAATACTATTACAGCAAATGGTTTAATACTTTATTAAGAAATACCTTTGGCAATTATCTGCTGAAACGGTTTCATGTCAGAATTTATAATGAACAAATCAGGGATGTTAAACCCCCATATCTCCTCATCAGTAACCATGTAGGCACCTGGGATCCGTTCATCCTGTCCATGGGTGTACCCGACCCGGTTTACTTTGTTATTTCCGACGCTCACTTTCGTAATTTCTGGTTAAGGCAGGTTTTTAAGCTTATAGGCGGCATTCCAAAAACAAAACAGATCGCCGATTCCACTACCATCCGCGCCATCCTCAGCGTCATTAAAAACAACGGTGTGATCGGGCTATATCCCGAAGGTGCACGAAACTGGGATCTGAAAAACATTGAGGTCATCTACCCCACCGCAAAGCTGATAAAAAGCCTGAAGGTTCCGGTCATTGCAACGGCGATGGAAGGTGCCGGGCTGACAAAGCCCAGATGGGCCAGAAGCTCCAGAAACGGTTATATCAACTTGAATTACAGCCTTCTACTAACGCCGGAGCAAATCAAAGAAATGTCTGCAGACGAGATCTACAAAAAAATAGTTGAAGGCATTCATGTGAACGAATACGATTGGCAGGAGAAAAACAGAGTCCCCTTCAAGGGTAAAAACCTTGCTGAGTATCTGGACATGTTCCTGGTGGTGTGCCCACGCTGCAAAAACCTCTGCTCGCTGCACAGTCATGGGAACACCCTTTCCTGCACCCATTGTGGATATGCGGTGGAATATGACGAATACGGCTATTTTTCCACCAAAGACGAACCCTATTTCCTGAATCCACAAACCTGGAGCGAATGGCAGTCTTCATGGCTGAATGACCTGTTTGCGCAAAGCGAGTACACCTCGGGTGAAAAGGCTTTGTTTTCAGACGTTAAAACAAAGCTGTTCACCGGAAAGCGCCGTGGGAAACTGCGCCAGTATTATTGGCTGGGCAGGGTGGAGCTGTTTTTCAACCAGATTGTTTTTACGCCTGAACGGGGTAAGGATTATGTATTTCCGATTGATAAGATCACCGGTGTAAATATTCAGAACAACAATAAGTTTGAGTTTTATTATGAAGACAATTTATACCGCTTTAAATTTACCACCCAGCATAAATCTGTTTATAAGTACGAACTGGCATTTAAACTGATAGCGCAAATCAATGAACAAAAAAAGCAAAACGAGCAAAATAAGCTAAATGATCAAAATGCGCAAAATATGCACAACAACACAGTTCATGCGTAAATACATTCATATTACGATCATATGCTGGGAAATGCGCATTATCTGGTTTTAGAGATTGTTCATACTGTTTGTTTTTGATCCATGCCTGGCGCAGGCTACCTCGAACTGAAGGACTTATGTTAATACGAAGTATACCGCGATAGCATACAGCACACTCAGCAGGGTTCCAAGAAGGTAATATTCGGCAAAGTTTTTATCTTCGGTGATTTTGTTGTACCGCGCAACAGATTTTGCTGTCAGGACCAGGCCTATAGCCGCGTATTGCCCCACACTTAACATCAGCAGTATGATCATTCTTTCAAGCGAACCAATCAAAGCTCCTGTTTTATTAGTGTTAAAAAGAGTGTCCTCCCGCGGTTTGTACTTGTTTACAAGCTGTTTGACAGTAATATTCGCGGGCTTCACCATCATCAGGAGCAATCCGGCCCATCGCATCATTGTATATAAGTTTATCTGTACTGAACCAAAAAAATCATCCAGCCCGGAAAAAAAGCTTAAATAAAACCCCTGATGCAGGTACAGCGAAGCCACAACTGCAATACATCCCAGATGGATGATCTGGTCGGTAAAATAGATTGAAGCGGTTTGTTCCCGTTTACCCTTTTTAAAATACATATATTTCAGGCTGTCAGCCAGCCAGTGTAAGGCCGATAGAATTCCTGAGTAAAGGAACAGGGGCGCCGACCAAAACGGAAGTGCACAAAGAAAAGATACGATAAAATAGATCAGCCCGTGAAGCAAAACATAACTGTATCTGTTTCTTTTCTTCTCAGCAAGCTTATCACTTTGAAAATAAAAATCACCCAGGATATGTACCAACAGAAAATAGCTGAATATATCCTTAAACATCCTTCTTCTCCCCAATTCCGGATAAGATTTTTGTCACTGTGCCAACAGCCCGATGATAAGCATAAAAATCTGATCCGGCCAGTGCTCTTTGTACGTTTGATTGGTGGATATCAAGCTTTTTTGCTGTATCTGTTTGTGTTCCGCCGCTTTTCAGGTACTCACCGATGATTTCTCTTTGCCGATCTGTCCACTTTTCTTTAAGAACCGTATTTAAAGTAAATATTGTATTCAAAAGCTCAGTTATCTCGGGATATGCTTCTATCTCTATTTTCATGTTTAACTTGGATTCCATCTTCTTTTTCTCTGCAGATTTCAGCTCCTGGATCATTCTGCGGGCATGATGGTAGGCAGGCCCATCTGCTCCCAAAGGCACTTGCGGGTTTATGTCCGTTGTAATCCCCCCCACACCGATACCAAAGCGCATTTTAACCGGATGCATTTCACGATCAATGGTTTCAAGCATTTCCAGCACATTTCCCCCTGCATGGAGCAGTCCCTGAAACTCATCGCCCAGGGTGATCATAAACCGTGAAGCAATGTCGCGAGGATATGCCTTGTTGATACCATCCAAAAGCCTTGTCAGCTTATCCTGTATTTCCTTACGTTCAGGAATGTTTTTTGAACTGACTATATCACCGATCACAGCAATATATGGCGTGTAGTTATACGAGAAAGCAAACATAGTATCACCCATTTAACAGTTTATACCACACCACAGGAACTGTCAATAAATATGCATATTATTGCACATGATTTTATATTATGCTGTTTTTTAAGCATGAACAGTGAAGTCCAGGTAAACCGGTATTGTTGAATGCATAACGTTTATTCGCCTGGTATTCGAAAAGAGATGTCGATTCTGCAATGAATGAGTTCTGAAAACTTTATAAATTCTTTAGAATTGTTTTCTTTCATTTTAATTTTTTCCGTTTACACTCTTAACAGTGGCATTAACGCCATAAAATAAAGGAGTGTGAAGATTATGAAAAACAAAAAATTTCTGACCATCATTGCAGTAGTCATCATGAGTGGCATGCTGCTCACGGCGGGCGCATTGGCGTTTAATCCTGAAGGAAACGCTTATGAGCAGTTCAAGGCATTATCCAACCAGGATCATGATAAGATTGACAACGCAACAGTAAGTATGTCTATGGTTGCTGTGGATAATGGTGAACCTGTAATTTCCCTTCATGGCACCATGAAAAAGGATACCACCAGTGAACAGGTGAGCGGTATATTTGCTGCATCATGTAAGACGACGAATTCCTTCGAAATTTATGAAAACAAGGATGAACTCTTCCTTCACCTGATGGGTTCAGAAAACTGGTACAAGACAACACGTAAAGACGAAGAATCTAATGAAGATCACACAGGCTTTAGCAGAGGCACAGACGAGGATTCCAGCAAAGCCAAGCAAATGAAAGATGCTTTTCTTGATACCATCATGCGTGATTACAAGGATCAGGTTACCATGACTGAAGAGAACGGACTGCGCACATTTTCCCTGAAGCTTGATGAGGGCAACATACCCGTATTGCTGCAGACCCTATTCCAGCTGTCAGACATGCGCGAAAATGAATGCTGTGAAACACCAGAACAGCTGAATCTGCTGCCCCAAGAACTTCAGGGCATCTTTACCGACATGAAGGACTGCGAGTACGATGTTGATTTGACAGAAAAGAAACTGGAAAGTTTAGCAATTTCATTTACAGTTGACCAGGAAAAATGTCCTGTCGCGCTGAATATGTCGATCCGCTGCTCCGGCACTGATACCGATGGTGCAGCTCATTCTTTGAACGTTGACTTCTCTGTGACACTATCAGATGTTGGAACAACTGTACCTGATATAGCAAATCCTGATACTGCAGCAATCACAACCATAGACAGTGAGGCTTTTGAACGCACTGGCAGAAGATGCGGAAAATGATAAAACAAAAGGGGGGCCAGGCAGTGAATGCCTGGCTTCCGCTGTGAATATAGATTAAGGAGAAAACCAATGAATGAGATTATAAATGTAAAAAATGTGACCAAGAAGTATAAAAACAGCAAAGGGATCGAGAATGTATCACTGACCATGGTGCAGGGCGAGATCCATGTGCTCCTTGGGGCGAATGGTGCAGGAAAGAGCACATTGATGCGCACTATTGCCGGGCTTTTGGTTCCAGACTCCGGAGAAGTGTTTTATTACGGTCAAGATGACAAGAGTTTCAATAACTATACCAGTGAACTGAAAGAAAGGCTTTATTATGGTGGCTTTCTGATTGAGCAGCCAGAGCCATTTAGTTATATGACAGCCCTTGAAAACCTGATGCAAAAAGGAAGGTATTATGCCGATGGAAAAGATAGCGCCCAAGAGGCTTTACAGGCAGTCGGGCTGGCAGAGCGCCAAAATGAAAAAGTCCGCAGCTTCTCAACAGGTATGAAGCAAAGACTTGGCATTGCAGTGGCACTGACCGGCAGGCCAAAGTATCTTGTTCTCGATGAACCTTCCAACGGGATGGATATTGAAGGCCGCTCTGAGTTGGATGAACTGCTGCGCAGGCTTAAGAATGAAGGCGTATCCATTCTTCTGAGCACCCATCTGGTTCATGAAGCTGAAGAAATCGCCGATCGCATCACCGTTATCCATGATGGTATTATCCTGAAAACCTGTTTGAAGCAGGACTTCTTAAAGGAGAAAAAGAGCCTGGAAAAATGGTATCTTGAACAGATCCGCATACCAACAGGCAGAACGGAGGCAAGTGCATGAAGACCTTTGCGATAACCTTTAAAAACGAATTTCTTAGGATGCTCCACCGAAAAAAACTAATAACGGGGATGATTGTTGCTGCGATTATACCTTTGGCCTTTGCTTTGGCAAACGTTCTTGCCCTGGGGTGGAATCAAGGCCTTGTCTTCCGTGAGGACCTGTTTCGGCTGGTATTGGGCGTTTTTACACCATTAATTCTTCCGTTGTTTGCTATATCTTTAGTATCCGATGCTTTCACAGATGAACAGGCAAAAGGAAGCATGAGGATGTCTGTGCTGATGCCCGACAGCAGAACCGGCCATTTCGCAGCTAAGTTAACCTCTGCAATTGCAGGGGTATCGCTCATGATGCTGGCACTTTTACTGTCAACTTTGCTTTTCGGCCTGATTCTTCCTTCCCGGGGAGGATGGCTTCTGTCTGTTGGAAACGCCGTATTCCAGGCTCTGGGTTCTCTTTTCCCAATACTCGTCGTGATTGGATTTTCAGTATTAGGCACGCAATTTGTAAAGAGCACCAGCGGACTTTTTCTGACGTTGGTCGGCTTTGCGCTGGTGATGAACCTGAGTCAGTTCTGGTTGGGTAGCCTGAATGATTTTCTGCCGATTCGCTGGCTTGGTGCCGGGGCTAATTTTATCTATCTTCCTTTTGGAAGCTTATGTGTCACTCTTTTGACGATGCTGTTGTGGACAGTATTTACCTGCGGAATTGCACTACTTCGGTTTGAGCGGCGCATGGTATAGACCGAAAGCATATGGTTGAAGCATCATGCACGATTTAAAATCGCCTTAATACTGGTTTTTTAGGGCACTATAGCATACTTAATTGATGTCATTCGTTCGGTATTATCGTCCTGACGTTGTGATGTCATATCTAGTATAGCGATGTCATCCTGAACACAGTGATGTGATCCTAAGCGCAGCGAAGGATCTTGTCTGGAGTAATGCGCAGCATTAACTTCGTAGGGTTGCGCCTGCTCACCTGTGAAAAGTAACAATGTGCCTTTATAAACAGCATACAGAACCTATTGTGTTCACAAAGCGTATGCATTAAGATAAAATGGTGTATGGAAAGGGGGCTACGGAAGATGTCAACCAGGGTTAAAATATTCATCTCTTATCTTGTCATGGGTATTCTTCCATTATTTCTGTTTTTGGGCATCGTTTCCTTTGTGGCCTTCAAAACAATATCAGACAACCCCTTTCTGATGACCATCGGAGAGGATCCTGATAATATATATGTAAGTATCAATCATCTGTCAAAGATTGAGATACTGGCACAGGATAACCCCAGCGCTTTATTTGACAGAGATATGTTAATGGATATCGATCAGGTTGTTTCCCGGTACCATATTGGAATAATGCTGCAAGATAGTGAAAAAGCTTTGTTTTATGCTTCCGATATTTTGGTGCAACGAGGTCTGGTGCAAAAAATCATCTTTCCACAAAACAAAACTTTTAATATGGATAATCACTTTGACAACGAGCATTTTTTCCCTCCTAATTATCACAGATTAGGTATTGATGATAATTTTCTTGTTATGGAAAGACCTCTGAAAGAAAGCAATGGCACGCTTTATATTGCCATAGAAACCGGTCCTTCACAAAAAGTTTCCGGTACACTGCTAAAACGCTTTATGTCTGTTCTGTTCATCGCTGTGACAGGCATCATCCTGCTGATGACTTTCATGGTCACACGCAGCATGATGCAATCTCTGAAAGAGTTGAAGAAGGGTGTTCATCGTATATCTGAGGGTGATCTGGATTTTAGCATCAAAACAAATAAACGGGACGAAGTGGCTCAGGTGGTCATGGCTTTTGATGAAATGAGGCTTCGCCTGAAAGCCTCCATTGATGCCCAGGTTCGAGAAGATGAGAGCCGCAGAGAGCTTGTGACAAATATTTCTCATGACCTAAAAACTCCTGTCACTGCAATCAAAGGCTATGTTGAGGGCCTAATCGACGGTACAGCGAATACCCCTGAAAAAAAGCAGAAGTATACACAGACAATCCTCAGCAAAACCATTGCGCTTGACCGGATGATCGATGACCTGTTTTTGTATTCCAGCCTGGATGTCGGGAAGGCGGGTTATCATTTTGAGAACGTTACTGCTGCCGATTTCTTCAAGACACTGTGCAATGAAACCAGATTGGATCTTGAAGAAAAAGGCTTTGAAGTTCAATGCAGCATTGATTTGCCGCCAGATATCATGGTCAGGCTGGATCGAAGCATGATACAAAGGCTGCAATACAACCTGACCGAAAATGCAGTCAAATATGCCCGGAATTCAGACAGGAAGGTTGTTTTCTACGCGAGAATACAAGATGGCTTTGTCATTTGTTCAACAGAAGATAACGGCGCGGGCATTACGGAAGACGCTCTGGCGAGTATTTTTGAACGCTTTTATCGTGCCGATGCGGCAAGGACCTCAACGGTGGGAGGAACCGGACTTGGTCTTCAGATATCCAGGAAAATCGTGGAGGATCATGGTGGCAGAATATGGGCAGAAAGCCACTACGGTGAGTTTACACGCATTTTGTGGACGCTGCCGGTGTTATTTCTTGAAAATGGAGGTAATGCACAAAATGCCTGACAGTATTCTAATTATTGAGGATGATATCAGTATAGCCGAGCTTTTACGGGATTACCTTGAAATAAACGGAATGCAGGCTGCTATGGCGCATACCGGGAAAAGCGGACTTGCGATGGCGCTTGAGAAGAATTATGACCTGGTTTTACTGGATTTGATGCTTCCGGAAATTGATGGTTTTGAGGTATTGAGAAGATTACGCGAGGTAAAGGATACACCCATCCTTCTTGTTTCTGCAAGGCGTGAGGATATTGATAAAATTCGCGGGCTTGGGCTTGGTGCCGATGATTATATTACAAAACCCTTCAGCCCCGGAGAGGTGGTCGCCAGGGTAAAGGCCCACCTGGCAAGGTTCCGGAGGCTGACCGGGAAAACCGTATCCCGGGAGCTGACGATCAGGATCAGGGGTATGGAGATTGATCCGGATGCGCGGACGGTTAAGATCGACGGGAAGCTTGTTGATTTAACTTCCAAAGAGTTTGATATACTGCTGTTTCTTGCAAGAAACCCCAATAAGGTTTTCTCAAAGGATCAGCTTTTTGACCGAATCTGGGGCTTTGAAGCCTTTGGCGATACCAGTACGGTTACAGTGCACGTGGGTAAAATCCGTGAGAAAACAGAAATAGATCCAAAAAAGCCCCAATACGTAGAAACCGTTTGGGGCGCAGGCTATTTGCTTAGGGTATAACTCAATACGCTAGAGTTTCCGTTTCATGTTACCCATCCGGTATCAATTCACATTTCCCTTGAAAAGATGATTGAACCTTTTACTGCTTGTTTCATATATTATTAATAAAAAGCGAATAAGGGAGATGATACTTTTGAACTATAGTGAGCTGAGAGAGTTCCTGAAAAAAAATCCATATTGTTTTCAACCTTTGGAAGAACGAAAAAGAGAGTTCGATCAAAAAGTGAACACCAGCGAAGGGAAAATCATACAATTCGTAGAGTCTCAAGGCAGAAGGCGAAACCTGGACGCATAATCTTTCAAGATAAGTACAGGCCTAATCTGTTTTCAGTAGTCCTGATTCCAGACAAACCCTGATGGATAGCTTACGGTAGCCGTATCTCTTAAAAAGGATCTCCGCCACACCATCTTCGCAGTGCTTCACAACGCCCTCTCCGAATTTTGTGTGGTGGACGATCTGCCCTTCACCCAGCTCTTCCAATTTTTCAGGCTGTATAAACTGACGAATAAAACGGGACTGCGCCACTTTCCTGCCTTCCACCTTTTGCGGTGACAGCAGGAAAACCTTCTTCTTCGCCCGTGTAACACCCACATAAAACAACCGCACTTCCTCTTCATAGGCCTTTCTGGTTCCGGCCTTCAGGTCATCCAGGGAGGTTTCGTCGGGAAACCAGCCTTCTATCAAATCGACCACAATGACATTATCAAATTCAAGCCCCTTGCTGCCATGCAGCGTCAGAAGATGAACCGCGTCAGCGGCGGCTTTGTTATAGTAATGATCGATGCCGTTCTTCAAGGTTCGAAGCCGGGTTTTAAACTCTTCCAGGGTCTTTGTATTTCGGGCGAAGTGCTTTAGCGTATGAAACACATGAACATGTCCCGTATTTCGCTTCAGGTATTCCCCATATTGCAGTTCCTCTTCCATCACCTCAAGCGCCTGCCAGGGATTGGAGCGCAGGATCCTGTTCATCCCCTTTCGAATCCGCAAAAGATGGCTGGCCACATTCTTTCTGTGGTGGTTCAGCCTTAACAGCAGCGTGAGAATGTCGGTTTGTGGGTGCTTTTTTAAATCGGAAGAACTGCCCGGGCTCTCCTCCACTTTTCGCAGATCGTTTTTGGACAGGGCGGCTCCCATCTTGTAGTAGATTTTACTGAAGCTTTCAAGATCGCAGGGGTTCGCGGCAAAACTGAAAAAAGCAAAAACATCGGCAACAACAAAATGTCTGAAAAAGCTTGAATAGTCTTCATGGATATAAAACGGAAGCCCCTTTTGTATCAACTCCCAGGCAACCGGAAGCCCCGACAGGTTGTTCCTATACAGTACAGCCGATTTCCAGGGATCTGCTTCCACAAGCTGTACCACCTTTTCAAGTTGTTCCTCAATATCTTTCATGATAAAAACAGCAGGCATCTCCCCTGCTTCATTGCCGGTGGACATATTTTTCTGATGCCTGGATACATTTTGACTAATAAACTGATTGGAAAGCTGAACAATCTTTCCGGTAGATCGATAATTGGTTTCCAGCCGCAGAATTTTGGCATCCGGATATAAATCCCGGATGTTTACGATATAGTCCGGTTCCGCCCCGCGGAAGCCGTAGATGGATTGATCGGTATCCCCCACCATGAACAGGCTTCCTTCCCTGGACAGATCTTCAATAATCCTGTGCTGAAGCAGTGAAGTGTCCTGAGCCTCATCGACAAGCACCTGAGGGAAAATACCGTATTCCCTGTAAAGCTGTTTGTTCTTTCGAAGGAGTTCATAAGTCATGGACAGCATATCATCAAAATCGATCAGTCGTTTCTCCTGTTTATACGCTTCATAACGGTGGAAAATTATCGGGAAATTCTCGAAATCCGATTTTAACTGCTCAGGCTCAATCAGCTTATTCTTTACATAACTGATCTCGTTGGACAGCTGCTCCGTTTGGTCCTCTGCCGGGTATTCCTGATTAATTTCAAAGAAAAGGCTGCGTAATATTTTTGATTTTCCGCTGTAATACTGCTTCTCAATGAGCTCCGGTACGGTCAGTAGCCGTTTTTTCTGACAGAAAAAAAGAAACCGGTAGCAAAAGCTGTGGATGGTGGAAAAGTGAACCGGCTGCGAGATCAGACTGCCAAACAGAGCAACAAACCTTCTTTCCATATCTCTTGCGGAAGCGCGGCTAAAGGTCAACGTCAGCATGTTTGACGCACAAACATCACGGCATAGAATCTGATAGGCAATGCGTGCAACCAAAGTCGTTGTCTTTCCGCTGCCAGGACAAGCTTCGAGTAAAATCCGTCTGTCTGCAGCCACTACGGCTTCTGCCTGCTGCTCGTTCAAACTGATATGTAAATCCTGCTTAAGATAGCTGAAAAAATCCACTCTTCCTCCATGAAACCAAGGTCATTCCGTCCTCATTATAACAATGGACGCCTTTGCTTGCAATGAACAGAAAAAACCCCACTGTTTAAAGTGGAGTTTTATTTTCAATAGCAGTTGGGTTTTGCTGCTTTTACCAGGCAGCTCGTCACTCAACCCGACTTCCGGAAAGCTTTCTCATGTCTGTGCCGGACTTTTTTACCACAGCCAATACCTTTTCCAGTTCAATATTTCTTTTGGTCTTCAGGGTTGTTGTTTTTACCAAATCTGTATCTGTAAAAAAGAAATAGCGGATGATCTTGTATTGGGGCAGTGTTTTGTTGATTTCCCTGATGGCGCTGTTCAGTTTTTCACCGATCTGCTGATCAGGAATGCTCCCAGGCACCTCTTGATCCAATACGAGCTTGGCACAAACCTGAATATCACCGTCCGGTGCTCTGTTGCCCCAGGCAAAGGAGTCTTTTACACCCGGTATGTTGTTCAGCAGCAGCTCATATTCCTCTGGAAATGCTTTTTTCCCATTGGTGAACACGATCATCGATTTCGCTCTTCCGGTGATTCTGATAAAGCCCTCCTTGTCAATCGTGCCAAGATCTCCGGTGCGGAACCATCCCGCATCGTCGAGCACCTCTTTTGTGGAAGCCTCATCCTCGTAATATCCGAGCATTACATTGGGGCCTCGCGTAACGATTTCACCAATTCCACTCTCATCGGGATCGAGGATGGCCGTTTCAATGCCTTGAAGCGGATGGCCAATGGTTCCCGGTTCATTTACGAAATCATTATTGGCTGCAACAACCGGAGAGGTTTCCGTAAGGCCATAACCCTGCACCACGTTAAACCCTATGCTTTTAAACCAAATAACAACCTCCGGATCCAGTGGTGCTGCGCCGGATACAGCCAGGCGAAGGTTGGGGGCAAATTGCTCAAAAATGCTTTTAAACAGCTTTCTGCGCAGATCAATTCCAATCTTTCGAAGCGCATTGGAAACTTTGATCATCGTACCGACCAGCTTTTCCTTTCCCGATTTCCGGATACCATCCATCAGCCTTTTATAAAGGGTTTCAATGACGGCGGGGACGGCGACCAGCAATGAAACATTGTATTCCTTGAGGTTTTTCGCAATATGTTTTATTCCGTCGCAATAAGCAATTTTTACACCGGCATGTACCATGAAAAGAAACCCAACGGTGTTTTCAAAGGTATGGTGTAAAGGCAGCAGGGACAAATGTGTATCTTCCGGGGTTGCTTTAATCATGGAGGTTATAGAGGAAACATTACTGGCGATATTGCTGTGAGACAGCATAACCCCTTTCGCCATGCTGGTTGTGCCCGATGTAAACAGAAGAATGGACATACCATTTCTGTCAATATCCTGATCGACAAAAGAACGGTCTCCTGCATCAAGAAGCGTTTTCCCCTTATGAATGAGTTCCGGTAACGAAAGAAATCTTTGTTCCGCCTTCTTCTCAAAGTCTTCCATACACACATAGTATTTTAGCCGTTTGTTTTTCTTTGAGATGGATTCTATCATCTCCTGGTAATTCGGACTGTAAAAAATGACGTCCACTCTACCCCGCTCAATCAGCGATTCCACTTCATTTGCAGGAAGGTGTTTGTCAAGAGGCACGGCAATTCCTGTTCCATTGGCAACAGCCAAATAACAGACTGCCCATTCATACCGGTTTTCACCGATGATGGAAAAGCGAAGCCCCTTTAGCCCCATATCATGAAGCGCTGTACCAAGAGCATCTATGTCTCTGTCAAAATCATGAAAGGTTTTTCCGGTTATATTCCCTTGTTTGTCTTTAAACAGAAAAGCTTTTGAATCCCCGTACTTTTTTGCGCTTTCTTTGACAATTTGCTTTAAGTCGGATATTTTTGCAGGCTCGTAATAACCAATTCCCTCAACAACTCTTTTGCCTTCCTTGTTTACGATGCGTATTCCTTTTTCCATGTTTCCCCCTCCTATGATGGAATAACGGCCCATTATGGAAAGTCTGATACCAGTTGTTTACGTCTATTATCATATGATATTATTACCTGGTTATAAGTATACCGCAGATTGATTGAAACTACAAGAAAAATTTTTGCAGTGTACAATGCAAGGGTAATAAGCCAAAGATGCGCAGGCTCCATCTGCCTTTTCTGTTCCTCTCAGGTAGCAGGCCAAAGACGATTATCCTGAATAAAGGAAACACTCTGTGGCGTGGGAACGTTATGTGGCAAGGGTACGTTTCCCATGCCACATACTGAGAATATCAAGTAGTAAGGAGACATCTCCCCCGCCGTTGACCTGGTACTCAGGCTTAAAATCTGTAATACATTTACATAAGTTTTACACAGGAACCTGTCCCTAGTGTAAATTATCCTGAAAGGCTGAGAAATCGTAGCGGTTGTTGGCGTCCCAGAAAATCCACTGATCATAACCCGCATCTGTTACGGCCTGAATTTGCTGCCTGTATTGCTTCGCACCATAGGTTTGCCAGCTGCCCTTGGCAAGCCAGCTTGCAGAAAAGGCCTGAATAAAAGGGCGCACCTTTGCCCGGTAATCCTCCTCTTTTAAAATTCTCTTTTTAGCCATCAGAAGGGTTTGATAAACCACATTATAAGGATCCAAATCGGGGTTCGGAAATTTAACACCGTTGACGATCTGACCTCTGGCGTAAAGGGCTGGGTAGGTCATCGGTGAGATATAGTCCATGTCTTTTCCGATCAATTCCAGGTATTGGCCGATGTCTTCCGTGTCATCGGGGCTGACGCATACAATTCCGAAAATGTCCGCTGAGAGTGTCATATTGGGCATCTCCTTCCTGGCTCGTGCAAGAAACTCATTGACCACCTCATGCTTTACAAAACCTTCGGCACCAAAATCCATTTTGCTCCTGTCCCCGTATGGAAAACGGATATAGTCAAACTGGATTTCATCAAACCCCATACCCGCAGCCTCTTTTGCAATGTCCAGCACATATGTCCAATTCCTCTTGTCATATGGATTCAGCCAAGTGATTTCAGCATCCTTCTTCTCTTCCTTCCATAACCCGCCATCCTTATTTTTAACAGCCCGGTCAGGGTTCTTTTTTGAGAAAGCAGGATCTCTGAAGCACACCACACGGCCAATCACATAAATGCCCTTGTCATGTAAGGTTTTGATCAATGCTTTTGGGTCATATTTTTTTTCAAAGGTTTCATTTTTCTCAACTTCTGATACCTTGGATGCATAGCTGACGATGCCATCGTCATTTTTAATGTCGATCACAAATGCATTGATCTCGGTTTCATCCGCCAGCTTGAGAAAGCCATCCATCTTCTCCCTGCTTCCGGCTGTCCACCCTGTCAGATACAATCCCTTCACCTTTACATTATTTTCAGCGCCCGCTATCGTTGGAGCAGTTGCATCTGTGGGTGTCGGCGTTGTTGAAGGCGCTGGCGTTATTGAAGGCGCTATAGAAGCCGGTTGTCCAGTTGGCTGCATTAATTCCGATGGTTTGTCAGGTGTGGGGCCTGGGGCATTCTTGTTTCCGCCTTTCCCGCATGCGATTAATAATGAGAAGAACAAGCCGAGGAGTACAATCCATTTTATACTACTTTTTTTCATCGTTTATCCCCCAAATCTTCGTTTAGTATTTCATCGAATTCACTTATTATTATTTCCTGAAGGCATTGATGTTAGTTATGTAAATTGAACCTTCTTTTTATTGCGCCAAACAAGAATACTCCTTTTTTATTAATAAAGCAGCGGAAATTCAAGAACCACATTTCTCATAGTTCACGATTTTAGCCAAACTTTGTATCATTTCAACTGTGATAGTTATGTTAACAGAGACTCAGCTTTCTAAAGAAATTCATCGCTTTGAGTAAAAAATGAAATTCAGAAAATACTAAGATATGAAACAGGTGAAACGGGCGGTTCAATCATTAAACTGTGCTGAACATTTCAAACGTCTTCATTGATTTGTTAACATGGGTAGCTTTATCGAATCATTCAGAATAGGAGGTTTTTTATGAGTGATAACAGAAATAAAGAAAAATTTCTTCAAAAGCCCATTGAAAAGCACGATACTGCATCGTGGGCGGATGTTCAAAGAACCAAGCCGATTTCAAGGGTGTTGGTACCTAAAGAAGAAGGTGTGATTGATTCCAAGGAATATGTTGATATGAACCAAAAGTAATACCCCTTCCTCACATGCGATTCTGGTTTTAGTCTTCGGTAAATAATTCATTTTTACTTCTTCGCGCACTATTGTTAAAATTGCCCATTTCATTGATTCTCAGAAAGAGTTCTTCTTTTGGGAAGAACTCTCCGTAACAGGTCTGATGTAAGCAAACAACGCCTGTTGAATGAAATGAAGGTTCTATATCAAACATTTATAATCGACAAGAGTCTTCATTGAATTCAGATTGACATCAACCATATGCTTTTATTTTGACAGATATATACCTCTTCCCTTTAATTCCTTTTCTATCAGCTCTAACCAACATTCGCAAGTGATTGAAACTATTCGGTTTACAATATATACTATACTTATCAAATGCCCTAAGACCCCTGCGTAAGACGGCTGGATGGTGATGTATGTGAATGAAAACACCCCCAAAATGAGTACAAGCAGGTTCTTTCATCTCCTGTTCAAGGCACCGGATCTGGAGGAGTTTATTCATAACAATGAGGAGCAGATGCAGCTTCCGTCCGATACCCAGTTCATCGGAACAAGAGAATACGCCCCTCCGGAATAATATGGCTTTTCACAGACGGATTGCCGTACCGATATCTATGCTACAGGTATACTGTTGGGCTAGCTTTTAACCGAACAGACCAAAATAATGCTGCTGAATTTGTTAACAGCCTGCACAATTCAACAGGTATTTTGAAGTAAAATAGACAAGGAGAGCATAAGGATGGAGATGAATGTGAAGATGAAGATGAAGATGAAAATGGGAATGAAAAGTATCGCAGTATTCATTGCTGTGATATCTCTTTGCTTCTCGATGACAATTCCTGCATTTGCTGTGAACAGCACAGAAGCGGAAACAAAAGCGATGGCCCTGAAACAGCTTGGATTATTTAAAGGTGTCACCCAGTCCGGAACGGATTTTGATCTTGGCAGAGCGCCTACCCGCACAGAAGCATTGATCATGCTCATTCGCACACTGGGAAAGGAATCCGAGGCGTTAAACGGCAATTGGACACACCCCTTTACAGATGTAGCGTCCTGGGCGGACAAATATATCGGATATGGCTATCAAAAGGGACTGACCAAAGGTGTATCGGCAACACAATTTGGTACCGGTAATGCGGATTCGGCCATGTATCTGACCTTTATGCTCCGTGCTCTGGGTTACAGTGATACTGACGGAGAATTTGTATGGAACGCACCGGAAGCACTTGCAAAAGCAACCGGTATCCTGCCTGATAGCGTTGATACGACAAATTTCCTGCGCGCCGATGTCGTGATTGTATCATGGGCAGCACTGGAGGCAGATATCAAAAGCGGAATGCAACGACTGGCTACGAAACTGATTGCAGAAAACGTCTTCACATCAGATGTATACGTACAAGCCAGCAAACAGGTTGGTGTAACCAAGCCTGAAGCACTTTCGGTGTCTTCCTTTGAAGCACTCAAATCCGCATTATCAGACAGCGCCGTGAAAGCAATCACAATCGATTCCCCCGGAACACCAGTAATTGTTCAGGGGGAGGTAACCATTCCGGCTGATGTAACGGTTATCGTAAGCCGCGGAAACGATCTCCACATAGAGGGAACGTTTACAAACAATGGAGCGATTCATGTTATGGGAGCCGATTCCATTAGTGAGGATTTTATCAATTATTCCGTCCTGTCTGTCAAGACCGGAGGAACACTTCAAAACAATGGTACAATCACTTTGGAAGCTTCAGTGCTTGAAAATACCGATGATTACGGCCCCGTCGGCGGTCAGCTCCGCGTTAGCGGCGGAATCTTGAATAACAATGGTTCTGTTTTTCTGAAACACGGGCTTGTGAATACGCATGGAGGACTTGCTGTTGTTATTGACGGAGCCTTTAATAATGATAATCTTGTCATCGTGGATGGGTTCTTCCTTCGTGTTGAAAAGGGCTCTTTCATCAACAATAAAGGTGCGGTCGTGATCAACAATACCAACATCTTCGCGCAGGACGTAAGCTTATTTATCAACAACGGCACACTTTCAGGCGCTCAAGTTCAAGAATAGCCCAAGAGCCAATAAGCTCTATCTCGTTTCCCGAAAGTACCCCCATGAGAATCGGCAGATATCACTAACTTGCTGCTACGGTTTTCTGAACCGATTCTCATCAGAAGCTTTGTTCCCATAATATCAAAGTCAAGAGACCTCCGCTTCTATCGCCGGAGGTCTCTGCTTTAATCAAACGAATTCATTGATACTGCATTTCAGCCATCCGCTTATAGGATTCATACCTTTCAATGGCATGTTTTTCCGCCGTAGCATACATTTCTTCGGCAATACCCGGGAACAGTGCCGCCAATGACGAATATCGCACTTCATTTCGCAGGAACTCCCTGAAGTCCTTTGATGGTTCTTTGGAATCCAAAGCAAACGGGTTTTTTCCCTGCTCTCGAAGAAGCGGGTTATACCTGTATAGATGCCAGTATCCGGCCTCAACGGCTCTCTTTTCTTCCATCATGGAAGTTCCCATGCCGCTCTTGATACCATGATTGACACAGGGAGAATACGCGATGATCAACGATGGACCCGGATAGCTTTCAGCTTCGTTGAATGCTTTTATGGTCTGGTTCATATTGGCACCCATGGCAATTTGCGCAACATAGACATAGCCATAGCTCATGGCCATCATGCCCAGATCCTTTTTGCGTATCCTTTTACCGGATGCGGCAAACTTGGCCACTGCAGCGGTTGGTGTAGATTTTGATGACTGCCCGCCGGTGTTCGAGTAAACCTCGGTATCCAGTACCAGGATGTTCACATCGTCTCCCATGGCAATCACCTGATCCAGCCCGCCATATCCGATATCATATGCCCAGCCGTCACCGCCGATGATCCATTGGGACTGCTTGATTAAATAATCCTTACGATCCAGAATCTCTTTCATCAGCGGGTTCTCTGTTTGCTCGTCCAGCGCCTCCATCACCCGTGCAGATGCTTCTTTGGACTTCTCTCCATCATTAAAGCTGGTTAGCCAGCTTTGAAAGGCTTCCTTTGTTTTATCAGAAATATCAGATTTCAATGCTTCCCGCATCAAATCTGCTATCCTTTCCCTAATCTGCTTTGTACCCAGGTATATGCCATAACCATATTCAGCGTTGTCTTCAAACAGTGAATTCCCCCATGCCGGACCCCTGCCAAAAGCATTGGTGGTGTAAGGAATCGATGGTGCGCTGGCACCATAGATCGAAGAACATCCGGTTGCATTGGCGATCACCATGCGATCACCGAAAAGCTGTGTTGCAAGCTTCACATAAGGTGTTTCACCACACCCTGGACAAGCTCCGTTAAATTCAAACAGCGGGGTTATAAACTGGCTGCCTTTCAGTGTCTTCGGATCTGCTGCTCCTTCCTTATTTGAAATGCTTAGACCGAATTCCCAATTTTCTGATTCCTTTTCTATTTCCACTTCAGCATCCTTCATGATCAATGCTTTTCCGGGTGCCGGGCAGATGTCTGCACAGTTGCTGCAGCCCGTGCAGTCCATCGGGCTCAGTTGAATGCGGTATTGGTATTGCTCCAGACCTTTTCCTTTGGCATTTAGGGTTTTGAAGGTGCCCGGAGCGCGTTTTACTTCTGCTTCATCCAGCAAATACGGGCGAATAACCGCATGAGGACATACATATGAGCACTGATTGCACTGGATGCATTTGTCGATTTGCCACTCGGGAATCAGCACCGCAATGCCGCGCTTTTCATATTTCGTTGTGCCAACCGGGAACTTACCATCCTCCATACCGATAAAGGCGCTGACGGGAAGCTCATCTCCCTCATGCCTGGCCATTGGCCTTTGAATGTTCTTTACAAACTCCGGTTCATCCTTAATGGGCATTTCCTGGTCGGCAGCGGTTTTCCAGGCTTCAGGCGGCTCCACCTTCACAAGGGCTTCCAATGCCTTGTCAATGGCGGCGTTATTCATATCGACAATCTTTTGGCCTTTTTTCCCATAGGTTTTCTCCACAGATTCCTTCAAATAACGGATGGCGTCATTCACCGGAATAATTTTAGCCAGCTTGAAAAACACCGTCTGCATGATCATGTTGATCCGGTTGCCTAAACCCGTTTCCCCGGCAAGATGAATAGCGTTGATAATATAAAAATCAATTTCGTTTTGTGCAATAAACCTTTTTATCGAAGAAGGAAGCTTCTCCTCCAATTCGTCCCGGTTCCACTGACAGTTTAAAACAAAGGTTCCCTTCTTTTTCAGTCCCTTTAAAAGATCAAAGTGATGCACGAAGGAGGGATTGTGGCAGGCAATATAATCGGCATTGTAAACAAGATATGGCGAACGGATGGGTTTCGGGCCGAACCTCAGGTGCGAAATCGTCGATCCGCCCGATTTCTTGCTGTCATAGGAAAAATAACCCTGGGCGTAAAGATTTGTTTTATCACCGATGATCTTTATGGCTGATTTGTTCGCGCCTACGGTTCCGTCCGAACCCAGCCCCCAGAACTTGCAGCTGATGGTTCCTGCAGGGGTTGTATCAATCATCTCCCCTTCCTCAAGGGAAGTGTGCGTGACATCATCTACAATCCCTATCGTGAAATGGTTTCTCGGATTTTCCTGTTTTAAATTGTTGAATACAGCGAGGATCTGGGAAGGTCTTACATCCTTTGAGCCCAAGCCGTATCTTCCACCAACGATTAACGGCTGATTGCTTTCTCGATAAAACAGGTTCACAACATCCAAATAAAGAGGCTCGCCCATGGCACCCGGTTCCTTCGTTCTGTCGAGAACCGCAATCTTTTTCACAGTCTTCGGAAGCACTTTGAAAAAGTATTCATGAGAGAATGGCCTGTACAAGTGCACACGGATAGCACCAACCTTCTCTCCCTTAGCGAGCAGGTAATCAACAACCTCATCAATACAGTCGCAGGCGGAGCCCATTGCAATAACCACATTTTCGGCGTCTCCAGCGCCATAATAGTTAAACGGCTGATAATGACGGCCTGTCAGTTCATTCATTTTCTGCATATAATCATTGACAATGCCGGGAACTGCATCATAGAAAGGATTTGAAACCTCCCTTCCCTGAAAGTAGATATCCGGGTTCTGCGCTGTTCCACGCACAATCGGGCGGCCCGGGTTTAGTGATCTGTCCCTGAACTCTGCAATCGCCTGGTAGTCCACCAGCTTCTTCAATTCTTCATAATCCAATACTTCAACCTTTTGCTGTTCATGAGAGGTTCTGAAGCCATCAAAGAAATGCAGAAAGGGAACCTTTGATTTGATCGCACATAGGTGTGCAGTGGCTCCTAAATCCATGGCCTCCTGCACATTGGAGGATGCCAGCAGCGCAAAGCCAGTCTGGCGGCAGGCCATCACATCCTGATGATCCCCGAAGATGGACAATGCGTGGGCCGCGATTGCACGGGCAGATACGTGCATCACCCCCGGCAGAAGCTCTCCGGCAATTTTATACATGTTCGGGATCATTAATAAAAGCCCCTGAGAGGCCGTGTAGGTCGTCGTCAAAGCACCTGCAGCGAGAGAACCATGAACCACTCCGGCCGCTCCCGCTTCCGACTGCATTTCCACTACTTTTACAGGCTGATCAAACATATTCTTCTTTCCATTGGCTGACCATTCATCCACCTGTTCGGCCATTGGAGAAGAAGGAGTTATCGGAAATATCCCGGCTACCTCGGTAAATAAGTAAGACGCATACGCTGCCGCTGCGTTTCCGTCCATTGTTTTCATTTGCTTTGCCATTCGCATCCTCCTCTTTGATACCTTTTCCTTTGTTATCTGAACGAATCTGCATCTGTTGTTTCAACACCAACAAAGCACATCAAATGGGCACATGACATAAGGCAATTACACCTGAGCAAAGGAAATGGTTTTTTTCATACATGGTATATATTGCACTTGAGCCGATGGTTTTAGTCATTCAATCCCATGACCTGTTTAACACCAAGTTAATAAATAAGTTGCGAATGGCTTGTTGATCTACATAAAGGAATTAGTATGGTCCCCCTGCCTTATTGGAATCATCGAAGCTGGATTCTGGCCGAATGAGTTCATTGAAATGATCCCCCCTACGCTGTCAAAATCATAGATTGCGAAGGATTAATCTCTTTGTCTTTAATGCTCCCTCTGCGTTGTAAGAGTCATCTGAAAGGCCCATTATAATCGCCCACGCGCTAAGCGGTCATTATGTTAACAAACTTTTTTCAAAAAGCACTTGAGGTTTTTTCAAATATGCATTATAATACTAACTGTCGTCTTCGGGGTGTAGCGCAGCTTGGTAGCGCACTTGACTGGGGGTCAAGTGGTCGCAGGTTCAAATCCTGTCACTCCGACCATGCCGAGTGTTCTTATAGCATTTGAAAAATACTGTAAGAACACTCGCTTTTTTATGCTCAAAAGTGTTCCTGCTGTACAAGGGAAACGCCCTCGTCTGCCGAGATAAGCTCCGCACCGTACTGATTGAGCGTCTTTACGACCTCTGGCATAAGCAAATAGCTACGCACGATGCGCGACAGTTTTTGACCAATACTGCTTCTGCTTTTCCGTCTTTAACGACATCCGTTACTTCCTTCAACCCCGGCTTGTCGAGCGTAAGGCCGTTTCCGTAATGATTGCAAAATAGCGCAGATGAGGATTGTCGTAACGGCTATTCGCCTATAATCCTACGCAGCAACTCCCACAGCGCATTGTCTCCAGAAATCTGATATATATTGTCGTCATAATCCAGATTGTAGCGGTTGAAGTTAAACCCGAACTCTTTGCCGTCCGCCAGTATGAATGTGATTTTGTTGTAGTTGTCCGTGACGTACACATTGCTCTGCTTTTGCACGCTTATCTGCTTCATTGCCTCAAACACAGCCGTAATATCATCGGCGTCTGTCAGCTCCACCTCCGCTTGGTTCCAGCTATCCATGAATACCACGGCCTTTACCGGAATTTTCTCATAAAAGTCGTCGGCAAACGCGGATATGTCCTCCCGCTGATAGAAACTGAACAGCGTCTCGCCAAGCTTGGGTTCGGGCAGAGGCGGTTCTTCTTCAATGGTGACTACCTTTGTTATGGCAAGCGCGATATTGGCAACCCGCTCGCCGTCATATATCCATCTGGAAACATGGTGCTCCCGCGCTTCCCCAGGCTGCATGGGATTTTTGTGATAGTCGCAATAACAGACGGTGTTTTCAATGATTTCGCCATCCGCGCCCACAAAATCGCTCTCGCAGGAGATACGCATAAGCGCCACATCGCTTTTGTTTTCAAGCAGCAGCGTCGCGCTCACCTTGTCCTGCTTGCCCTCGTCGCCGTGCTCGATTTCAAGTGCGGTGAGCGTACAGACGGCCATCAATTCGCCCGCCTCGTTGCGGTATTCGACGGACTGACCAGTAGGGAACGGAAGCATCACTTCGGGAGCTTTCTTTTCACAGCCCGAGAATAAGAGAAGCAGGCTTGCGGCAAGTACAAATAGCAAGCCAATTCTAACATTCACAATCTCACCTCCGTTTACTGCCGACAATATTACTGCTATTCAGACGCAAACGTCAGGTTATCAAGTGCGAAACTCTCCGATTCTGTATAAAACACGCCGTCCTCATACCCTGTTATCCAGCCTTCATGTTGCGCGCTCAAAAGGTAACCTCCGTTCAGTCTCACAAAAAGCGTATAGCTGCTGCCGCCATCGGGGAAATAGTATGTTACCGCAAGCAGCGAACCGTTCTCTGTTTGGAATAGATATGTACGGCATTGCCCGTCGTAAATGGGGTTTGCTGTGCGGATTGTCAATCTCTCTCCACTGAGAAAAGTGACCCACACCTCGACCGAGGCAGGTGCTTCGTCCCCGAAGGCCGCATAGCTGCTGACCGTCACAATCTCGTCGGTTCCGTCGCCATCCATGTCGGCAGGATACTCCTGCGCGTATTCCGCGTCGTATTCATTTACGTCCGGCGGTACGCCGATAAGCGGTTTAAGAGCGTCGAGCGCCTCTTTGGGCGGCTTCGCATCGTCAGGCTCGGTGGATTCAGGTTCAGCAGTCCACGCCAACGGTTCGATCACGATTTCGGCATAATACTCGCTCCACGAAAACGTAAAAACCGCGTCTACACTGTCGCCGGGGTCGATTGCCTGCGCAAAGTCGCAGGAAAACTCAGCGGTATTAATGTTATCGCCGTTTTCATCCAATATCTGTGCCGCCGCGTAAAAGCCGCCGCAGTTTTCGACATGGTTGGTCAACCGCGCCGTAAGCACCGCTTGATCGCCTTTCACTTCAAACGATTGTACAACGGCAGTCCACACATCATACTCAAACGTGTCTCCGGCTGCGATGAGCGAGGTCTCTGGCTGCGGCGCTTTTGCGCCGCAGCCTCCAAGAAGAACCGCTATTATCAGCAAAGTCAGCGCTGTCACAATATACTTTTGAGGCTTCTTCATAACCTCACCTCGTTATTACATAGTCTATCGGTTCAAGATAATACTGCTCCGAAGTGTCGCCAATAAGTTCCAGCCCGGCGTTCCTGCCGTAGTCGTCATAGAACCCGCTGTCGGCCTGATAGATCTCTCCTGTGGACGGATCGTAGAGCCGCTCATAGCCAAGCGTTGCGTCGCTGCGCTTTTGTGAGAGAATGTCGTAGGTGGTTTGCCACGCGCTCCACGCAGCGTTGTAGGAATCGTAGGCCGTCTGCATAGCCTGTGCGTTTGCAAGCATCTGGCTCGTTTGTTCAGACACCACGCGGCTGGTCTCGTCAAGGTAAGCCTGCGTGAACGATAAGGTGAACAGACATTTTTGCAGCGTAGCCTCAAGCTCGGCAAACTCTCCTTCGGATGCGGTCACGCCCATAAAGTCATACGCGCCGTAATACCCCATATCAATGTTCCCCGGGCCGTTGATCCTTCCGAAATCCACAGCCTGTGCAGCCATAAGCCCCTGACAGGCTGCGCCGTTTTCGGATGTAAATGTAGCCCGTACAATGGAATTGTCGAGCGTCGCGCCCCGTATTGTCGGCGTATTATTGGCGAATGTCTCTATGATGCTTATATCGCCAAGATACGGGAATAACGACGGGTCTGCGAAAGCGCCTGTTGAGACATATTTTGCTGCCACAGCCATCAGGTCGTTATAAGCCATGAAGAACCCCGGCGTCGTCGGCTGCATAACGGGATAATCCGCTACCATCCCGTACTGAAAGTAGTCAGCCGTGCCTGAGACGTTTTTCGCAAGTGCGATGGCGGCGTTTTTTGCCTCCTGAGACTTTAAGAACGGATACATCTTGCAATAGAAGAATATTTGACGTTCAGGAGCTTGCGGATCGTATGCGGTAAACCCAAAGGTGTTGTACTTGCCGGCTGTTTTGATATTCCAGCCTAAGGGCAGATCGAGAGAAAAGAACCCGCCGTCGTAATGCGTGGTCTCGAACGTCAGCGGCTGATACTTCTTTACGCTGTATTCTCCGCTGATCTGTATCGGCGTGTCGCTTCGACCTGAACCGTCGGTGGGCGCGGGTGCGTTATCACCATTGGAGGAGAACGGCTCGCTGCCGTCATCCCCGGTATTGTCATTCAGCCAGTCGGGATTAGGAAAGGGCGTGTCGTTTGCTTTATCGCCATTGGAGGACAACGGCTCGCTGCCGTCATCCCCAGTATTGTCATTCAGCCAGTCGGGATTGGGAAAGGGCGTGTCGTTTACGCCTCTCGTTCCACAACCGGCTATGGATAAGGCCAAGAGTACCGCCGACAGAAAATATAGCAGTTTTTTCATGCGTGTCTCTCCTTTCCTCGAGTTCTTCCGTCCGTGTTATTTCCAGAAGTGGTCTCTGGCGATGGCCGCGTCGTCCACCAGCAGATATTTGTGGCTGACCGTGCCGGAGGCCCCGCCGTCGGGGATGGGGTCGTCGAAGGTCACATCCACATTGAGCCAGACATCATCGATCAGCACCCGGTTCCAACGGTGGCGAGACCGCCCCATATAGCCGTTCGCCGTACCGGATACATACTCGCAAAGAACGCCGGCCTTGGCGCAAAGCAGGTCGAACAGTTGGGAATAGCCGTCGCAGACGCCCTTGCCGTTCATGAGCAGGCCGTAGAAGGAATAGGAATCCATTGTTTCGAGATCGGGAGTGGTATCATAGCTGTAGTGACGCACCATGTAGTCATGGATGGCTGTGACCTTTTCCCTGTCGGTCATGCCGGGAGTTATGATCTGTGCCGCGATGGCGTCGAGCCGGTCGATATAATCCCGGTAGCTCGCCGGCAGCAGCGCGCCGAGAGCCGGCACGGCGGCCGCGCGCTCCATGGAGAAATCGAAGGAATAGAACACCTGCGGCTGGACATAAACGATATAGTCCGAAGCGGAGGAATCAAGGCTGTAGGCTTTTGTGGCGCCAATGCCGAATATGCCCATCGGAACGCGGGATTCCAGCAGGGCCTTAGCCGTGCTCTCCCAGACCTCGCGGCGGATGTTCAACTCCAGACGGGGATACAGGCTGTTGTGGGCGTCCCAGAACACCTGCTCGAATTGCTCATCGGTCTCGACGAACATGCCGGGGACATAGCTGCCGCTGTCCGCAGGCTTGGGATAATGCTTTAAATCCAGTGTGAGGCGTTCCTCCGGCAGAGCCACACGCACGATCAGCGCGGCGGCCGCGGCGCGGGTGATGTTATCGCCGGGGTGGAAGCGTCCGTAGTCGTCGCTGCCGGTGAGAACGCCGGCGGCGTAGAGCTTCATAATCTCGTCGTAATTATAAGTACCCTCTCCGCACTCGAACACGTCGGGAATGCCCTCGCTCATATCATTGATGGCGCTGAGCTCGCTTTCCGGCAGCGCGCGGGAGAATAATACGGCTACCTGCGCGCGGGTCGCGGGCTCGTCCCATTCCCGCTCCCGAAAGCTCCACCAGTCGAAACGGTCTTTGTCCTGTATGAGCCCGTTTGTCTGCGCGTACATTATATACGGACTGTACCAGATCTCTCCCTCGGAACAGGTAAAGTCCGTGGTGCCGCCGGTTTGGTAGATATCGTGCACTACGACCACCATTTTCAGAACCTCGGCAAGCGAAATGCTGCCATCCGGATCGAAAATGCCGCCGCCCTTGCCGGAGACGATGCCCAGCTGATAGGCCTTCCTCACGGAGCCGTCCCGGTTCGCGCCGTACCAAGCGTCTTCATTCACGTCAGTAAACTGGCCATAAGTGTATGGCGTATCAAGCAGGAAATTCTTCATACCTGGCGAGCGAGCCTCCGGCTTCCCTTCGAGCACGCCCGTGGAGACGAAATTGATCCCATTTTTCACCGCGTAGATCTGCACCGCCGAGCCGGTCCAGCCATAGATGGTGAAGCCGGGGATGAGCGTTAAGCCGTTCTCCCCCGCGGAAGTATAGCCGAACGCATAGTCCCCGACCGCTGTGACGCCCTTGGGGAGGTCGACGCTCATGAGCTTCCGACAGTCCAAAAAAGCATCTTCACCGATGGTGAACTCGCAGTTTTCGGGGAAGACGACCGATTGCAGCTCCCTGCAATTTTCGAAGGCGCTGTGCCCTATCTCCTCCAGCCCGCCGTCCATGAAGGTCACTGTCTGTAGCGGGTATCTCGACTCGAAGTCATGAAAGAACATGCCCACGCGGCGGACGCTGGAGGGGATCGTGGCGCTGTAGATATCTCCGTTGTAAAAGTTGCGATAATTGTAGTCCCCGCAGATCTCGCGCAGGGGCACCCCGCCTAACGTCTCGGGAAACAGCAGATGCGTGATGGTGGGGGTATGATAGGATATGATGAAGCCAAGCGTCGCGTATTCCTCGCCGTCTTCATCGTTTATGACGGAGTAATACCAGCAGATGCCGTTCGGGGCATAATAGGACTCAGTATAGTCAGCATATACGGGGAGACAGAACAGCGCGAGCGCCATGGCCGCGCACAGGAGCATGGCCGAAAGTCTTTTGATCTGCTTCATTTTCATTACTTCCTTTCTTCAGTGTTGATCGCGGCGCCGATCTCGTCTGAGATCACGCCGCAAAGCTCATCCAGCCCGCCGCTCTCCGGGATCACAGCCACCTGGATCAGATATCAAGGACACACTACAAGAATTTCATGGATGTGCGGCAGTATGTAGACGGCTATGCCACCATGTATGCCACGAGCGCGAAGGCGTCGAGGCTCAAATTCGTGGAAGAACGGCAGATGCCCCTCTATGAGCCGTTTGACGAAACGGGCGCGCTGGATAACTATAAGCGCAGGGTGGCATTTGAAAAGCAGCGCATTGGGAACACCGGGATGGCGAGGGATACCGGGTACTATCTGAAGGGCCTTTGCCGCGTTTATGATCTGACGGCGAACGGGTTGGATTTCCGATTCGCGGTCACGACGGTTCTGGCGGCGTGGAAATACCAGATCGCCGGCATCGGCGGCGGATTCGGCGATATCGGCAACGCCTTGTTTGGTAATTCACCTCTGGGAAAGTTTTTCGGAAGCAATTCCCAACAGACGCAACAGCCCCAGACTGGCGCGTTTAACGATATGCCGATGAACTCGGTCATCGAATGGGGGTCTGACGGCCTTTTTACCATGCAATGCTTCCCGCAGGAGTTTGAGCTTGCCTTCAAGGGCGCGTATACGGATTTCTGCTCCACCTTCCGTCTGGACAACGGTATCCGTGAGAAGCTGTACAATATGCAGTCGCAGATTTTACAGGACATTGCCCGCCATACCCAGCAGCGCATTGACCAGATGAACAGGCAGTTCCAATCCTGGCAGCAGATACACGCCACGCAGCAGGCGACGTTTGATTCCTATAACCGGTCATGGTGGGCGCGCACCAATTCCGCCGACGCCGCGAGGCGCAGCGCCTATCAGTCCAGAATGGCGTCGGAGAGCAGCGCCTCTGACCGTTATTCCGAGGCAGTCCGCGGCGTAAACACCTATGTGCGGCCGGACGGCACGGAAGTCGAGGTGTCGGTTGCGTATGACAGAGCATACACGAATTACTCCGGCGATACGCTCGGCTCCAACAGCGCCTTCGAGCCGGGCGGGAACTGGACGGAGATGAACAGGAAGTATTAACAGCTTGATTATCCCGAACGCAAGATAATACCGGCAAGCAATGCCTGTGTTAATACACACAGGCAAAAATGGAGATTTCCGCTTGTGCGGAAGCCTCCATTTTGCTTGTTGGAAAGCATCAGGGACAACAGCCCCTTTGCTTTGAGGGATAATTCCTTGTTCCGTAGATGGTGGTTCGCCATGACGGTATAATCCCGCGTCTTTTCAATGCAGAAAACGGCCACATTCTTCACGGCGTATTCCTGAAACGCCGACTGCATAGCCGCATCGTTGGGCGCCGAAAAGGGCGCTCCCGTAAAGGAACGCCCTCGAAATCAGGTTGTTTTATCCGTTTTTTTATGTAAATACTGCTGCTTGATTGCCCGCAAACCCTTGATTTTACTGGCTTTTTTCAAAAAATACTGTAAGAACACTCGTACCAGCAAAAAGGACCTGCATGATATATGCAGGTCCTTTTATTTTTGCCTCTGGCCAAGCTCTAATAAGCGATCGTGACTTAAATCCTCTCACTCCAGACACTTAAAAGTTACCATATTTTATGGTGGTGGAGTAACATATTCATTATCCGATCAATGCTCCAACTTACTTGAATACTGCAAATTTCCGTTTGTACCCAAAAATTTAATCTGAATAACTGCTTTCGATAATTTCATACTTTCCATCACCGTCAAAATCAGTCCACACCTCTCCATCCTCGCCAAAATACATCTCAAGTGTGCCGTCGCCGTTTGTGTCCATGCCTTCACGACCTTGCGAATCAACGGTAAATCCGCTTTGTGATTCAAAACCGGTAGAGTTCTGATAGTCTGAAGGGGACATTTGTTGGCCGGCTGACTGTTCTGATAAGGATAAACGTTCTTCCATGCGCGCCGTTACCTTATCCCGGAACCAGGAGCGCGCGTCTTTCTGTGTTTCAGCCGATGCAATTGTCCCCGTAAAAGCTCCCACTCCGTAGGCGGCTGTGAGATCTCCAACGGATATCAAAACGGTATCCTTTCCGGCCTTTAGCGTGAAACCCTGCGGCAATTTTTCCCCATCGCCAAAGCTGCCGGTAACATCCAGCTTGACCTGACCGTCAGCCAAAGCCTTCCACGCCTGCTGAGAGATTGAATACGCATCTGTAAGAATTTCAGACTGCCCCTCGAAATTGACCAGGGGTGCCAAATCCACATCTTCGTTTTCAACCTTCACGGCAGACTGTTCAAAGGGCTGTATCTCAAAAGTAATATTATCGCTGATACTGTCAACCATTTCGCCGCCCGCCATTGATAC
>CAYVFB010000013.1:0-54433 GCA_964450305.1 uncultured Ruminiclostridium sp. | reverse complement strand
TTCTGTCGAACAAAGCCTTCAGCTGTGCGGTCACATTCCTGTAGTACGCAGGTGAACCTATAATGACGGCATCACACTGCAGATATGCTTCCAAAAGTGAAGCTCCGTCGTCCCCCATAATGACGCAGGAACCCGTATTATGGCAGGATTCACAGGCAACGCATGGGTTGATGGTTTTCTCGCTCATGAAAAACCGCTGTATCTCCCATCCTGCCTCCTGGAATGGTTTCAGTGCATGTTCCATAAGTATTTCGGTGTTTCCGTTCTTTCTCGGGCTGCCCGATATGCCAAGTACGTTCATGAAAACTCCCCTATTCTTTTCCTGGATTCTTTATGGTAGATAATTCCAGTTCCCTGAGGAGCCTGTCTTATCATAAAGTTCAAGATACCAGTTGAAGACAAACCACAAGCTGTCACCTGTATCTTCAGGTGGATTCAGGCCAGCTTCATAATGCTCATAAATATTGCCATTCATCTGCGTCATCTCATTCTTTTTGTATGCTTTCGAGTTTTTACCGGGCTCTCCGGATTATCTGCTGCTCTGTTCAAACGGCACCCTGGAAATCTGTATTTTTATAATTCTATCCATTATATCTGAACTAATTATCCACCGCAAGTAATGAAAGAAAATAATGGGGACGTTGATCGTTTTGATCAACGTCCCCTTTCATTCCCTGTTTTTTACAGTTAATGCAATCTGAAACCTATTTCAGGCTGTTCAGCAATGCTTCAATTTCATCAATAGTCACAATCCCCTTCGGGGAAATCTTGTCACCCTTGATAATGCCTGCTTCAACAAGTGCCTTCACAGCCTTCACAGACCATCCTGCCAGTTCCTTGTAATCACTGAACGCTGACAGATCCTTTGCGGAAGCATCAGTTTTCGGCAGCTTTCCTTCGATGGTCTCCATATTGAAGATCATCGTATAAAGCATTTCACGGGACATCGGCAGGTTCGCACCAAATTTGTTGTTTCCAATGCCGTTGGTAAGCTTAATCGCTTTTGCCTTCGCATAATACCCGGCATTTTCACCGACTGCATCCACGAAATTATCCTTCAGGTCTGTAAGCGGTTCGATACCGTATGCCTTCAGGATCATCATGATGGCTTCACCGCGTGTTGCTTCTTTGGAAGCTTCGCTGCCAACCAGCTTCAGATTTCCTATCACGGAGGTATCCTGATAAGCGTTTCCGGTTTTGTCGTTCCAGGTAGCCACGCTTTGGCGGGCACCGTCCTTGCCGTCGTTGATCTGAACGTCGAAACCGATAACGGTATCGCTTGCCGGGGTGATCGTTCTGAACGGAATCTTCACCTCTACGGTGTAATTTGTTCCGGAAACCTGCACTGCAGATTCAAAGCCTTCTGCAATGGATTCCGGATTGAAGGAAGTCGTATTCTCAAAGTTCACCCTGAACTGTCCGTCATCCTCCTGATAGAAGCTGGATTTCTCATTGTTTTCGTCAACAAACACCTCGATGGAATCCTGCTCCCAGGAATTTGCGCTTCCCTTATCAAGCATATCGTCACTTACCTGAATCAGCACGTACAAGTTTTTTTCATCCCACAGTGCTTTTGCCGTACCATTTGCGCCCTGCCATGCCAGCTGGTAACGGTTGATTTCCATTTCGGACGCTTGACTCCAGATGGTGTCAACCTTGCCGTCCAATACCGGTGTGCCACATGGGGCAGAGGATTCATTGGCTTCAACAACTACTTTGGTGTATCCTGCAATCGTCTTGTCAGGATCGATAACTGCATAATAGGCGGGTTTCGCTTGCAGGTTCTTATCGAACAGCAGCGGATTGGTCGCTGATCTCCAGCTTGTTCCGTCATCCATGCCCCAGAGGGTAACCCTGGCGATATGATCGGAGTTCTCCTTAAAGGTCTTGAACATCTGTGCATAAAGATATGCCTGATAATTGGCCTCTTCCTCGGTGAGCTTGAAGTTGCTGCCGGCTTGGAGATCAAGCTCGGTGATGCTGACTTCCACACCCAGTGAAATGAACTTTTCCAGAGAAAGCTTCACGTTTTCCGGATTGGTTCTGGAGTTATGGTGTCCCTGCATACCTACGCCATCGATCAGAAGTTTGCCCGGATGGGTTTTGGCATATTTTTCATTCAGTTCCTTCACCATACTGTATATGGCTGTTGCCTTGTTCTGGTTGTCTTCATTGTAATCGTTGTAATACAATGTGATATCCCAGTCGGGATGAGCATCCAGAACTTCTCTGGCAGCAAGGAACGCCTGCTCGATATAATCATCACCGATGGCATGATACCACTGGCTTTGGCGCAGAGCCTTCCTCCAGTCAGTGGGGTTGCTTGGATTGTCGTTCATGCCTTCATTGACAACGTCCCAGGAAATAACCCTGTCACCAAAGTGTTCCATGACCGTGGTAATATGGGTTCTTAAGTTCTCAAGAGCTTCTTCCCTGCTCAGTGGAACCTTGTTGCCCTCGGCATCGGTGGCGGTGTTCATCCAGTCAGGAGACTGCTGGTGCCACAGCAAAGTGTGACCGTGCACCTTCATACCTTCTGCCAGAGCGGTGTTAACAAGCTTGTCGGCACCTTCAAAACGGAACGTACCTTTTACGCCCTGCAGTTCGCCCGGCTTCATGGCATTGGCAGCTGTAATGCAGTTATGATGCTGTTTCATGAAATCAAACCTGATGCCGGTCAAATCTTCTGCTGAAATGGCGGTTCCAATTAAGAAATCCTTTTCATAAACATCCTTGAGGGGCTTCAAGTCCTTCTGGAGGGTAATCGCCCCAGCGCCGGTGCTTTCGAAGGAGATGTCATCAATATAGAAGGAAGCAGTGGCGTTGTTGGCACTTTCAATATAAATGGTCACATACTCACTGCTGACATTGTTGTAACGATAAGTTCCTTCCAGCATAACCCATCCGTCAGCTTTGGTGATATTGGCCGGAGAAAGATTCACATAATTTGCGCTGCTGCCGTCCCCAACCTGGGTGGAAAGCTGAATTTGCGAGGCATCGGGATCCAACAGCTTGACCCATACGGTAATCTTATATTCGGCACCCTGATCCACGAATTTCTCAACGCGAAGGGATGGAGCATGCCAGGCCATTTCTCTGCCTTCAACCTTGAGGGAATATTTCCCGCCTTCGGTATGGTTTTCTTCGTCGGACACGGTCAGTTTTTCAACGCCGCCCCTGGCAATGAAACCATTGGCTGTATTATCTTCAAAGGTGATGGTTTTAAACGGCTCCGCAGGTGCCCTGTCGCTTACTTCAGGTTCCTCGGGAGCGGCTGATGAAGCCTGCCCTGTGATGACAATGTCTCCAACATAGAAAGGAACTGTCTTTCCATCTTCGTTGGATTGAATGCGAATGGCAGAATCCTTACTGGTATCTACTGTATAATCACCCGTTAATGTGAAAGCTTCTCCGGCTTTAAAGTCGGCGCTTCCCCAGAAGCCATAGCTGTCTACTGTTTGAAGCCAGGCTTGTGCCCCTGCTGGAATGGAAGCATCGGCATCCACAAAGCCTTTTATGCTGATTGTATAGGTCTTGCCGTTTTCCAGGCCCGCATCGGCGATTTTTATATCGGCGGCGTCCCAGTTATTGGTTCTGTTGCTGACATACAGAGCTGCCCCGTCATCATTTCCGTTAAAGACCTTATCGGTAACCGGTGACAGACTGGCACCGCCCGATTGAACAATAATACCCTTACCATTGGCAAAGGTTTCATGGTACACTTCTGTTTCTTCTGCTTCAGTTTCAGTGACCTTTTCAGCGGGAACTTCCGCAGCAGGTTCGCCGGTAATTTCAATGTCCCCAATGTAGAAGGGAACAGCAGCACCGGTGTCGTTGGTTTGTACGCGGATACTGGTGTCCTTGCTGGTATCCACCGTGTATGTACCGGTTAATGTGAAAGCCTTGCCTGCAACGAAATCCACTCCGCCCCACCAGCCATAGCTGTTGGCTGTCTGAAACCAGGCTTGGGCCCCTGCAGGTACATTCACATCAGCGTCAACATAACCCTTAATTGTGATCGTATAGGTGTTACCGTTGATAAGACCGATGTCGGCAATTTTGAAATCGACTGCATCCCAGTTGTTTGCCCGGTTGCTGACATACAGAGCGGCACCGTCATCATTTCCGTCGAAGACCTTGTCGGTCACCTGCTTCAGGCTGGCACCGCCGGATTGAATGGCCAAACCTTTGCCCGTTGCAAACGTTTCATGATAAACAGTCTCAGCCCCCGCACTGTTGACAGGCATGTACATGATTACCAATGCAACCAGTGTCAGTAATGCTACAGCCTTTTTCCAACTTTTTCTACCCAAGATAAATTCACCTCCGTAAATAATAGAACATGAAAACCAAAAGGTTTGTCCGCATCTGAACCAACGGAAAAATAGGGCGGTTTCACCGAAGGAAAGCAGACAATCCCTTTTTGGCTATATTATTAGTATAAAGAGAAATCATCGGAAAGTAAATCACTAAATTCGCTGAAGCGATGGTACAACCCGCTTGAAAGACTTTGTTGAAGCTGTTATTTATGGTATGGGTAAAGGCAAGGCGCATCATTATTTCTCGTGAAGCCGCGACCTTTATAAGCCGAAGAAAAACAGGGCTAAACGTTTTTTTCAGCCCCATTCTCTGTAAATATCCCTTCACTGCTCCAATTACCACACTTCAGTAAAAAGCAAACCTTCCTTGTTACTCCTTCACCCCGCCGATAGCCAGCCCATTTACGAAATACCTTTGCAGGAACGGGTAAACGATCAGGATGGGCACAGCGGTAACAACGGTAAATGCAGCCCGGATGGACTGCGGGGTTGCAACATTACCCGCCCCGGAGGCTGCTCCCGCATTGGATCCAGCACCTCCTGGGGTACGATTACCTGCGTTCATAGCACTGGCCAGCAGTTTCTGCAGTTCATACTGAAGCGTGGAAAGATGCTGTTTTCCTGAGTTATACAGAAATGTATCGAACCATGAGTTCCATGATCCAACGGCTACAAAAAGTGCTATAACAGCGCACCCGGCTGCGGAACGGAAATCATCCTCCGTGTCGATCCCTAAGCCGTATTTATTACGGACTTTATCACATGCGCAGCCCAGGTTCTCCCTTATTAACATTTCTGGCTTTGTCCGTCTCTTAATGCTCTTCACAAAAAATCAAAGAAGTAGCCCTCCGTAAAGATTCCGTCGCTGCCGCAAGGAACCCATGCTATGTCAGATAAGTATTTTCTGAACTAAGTAATATATGGGAAGCCCTGTTTAAAATGTGTTGTCTCAGGGTAATAAATCTGTATGAATATATCTCGAAAAGGAGACCTCAGATGAAAAAACTAATGGACTCTAAAGTTGTTGATACCCGTTATAAAGTGAAATTAAGAACCCTTATCATATTAGGGACTTTAATCCATGTTTTAATTACAGGCTTCGCAGTTTTCTTTGTTGGTAAAGCCACTAATTATCAAACTGTTCCGTTAATGATTACAATCACTCTTGCAGCCTTGCTTACAATCATTGATGCATACCTCTTGTTAGGTGCTCTTATAAAACCTATTACGTTAGCTACAAAAAGGTTGGTTATGTATGCCGAAGGGGACTTAAGCAGTAATGCGCTCCCGTATACTCAATTAACCGAGGCAAGTGTAATGGTGTGCGCATTGAATTCCGCAATCGCCAATAGTACTCAATACGAACATGAAATCCAGCGTGTTTTAAAGGAGGTTGTTAACAGAAATTTAACGGTGGAAGTAAAGGGTGATTTTTTGGGTGACTATCTCGGAACCAAGTTATCTCTTATTGAAATAATAAAGGTCTTAAATTCTATTTTGTTGCAAATCGGTCATTCTGCCGGGCAGGTTGAAAGCAGCTCCGGGCATTTGTCAAAAGAATCCCAGGCTATGTCCGAGGGAGCAACCGAACAGGCAAGTTCAATTGAAGAATTGTCTTCACTGATTTCTGTTGTTACCGAACAAATCAGTAAAAATGCAGAAAATGCAAAAACGGCTCGGGAAAAGGCTGCTTTTGCAGAAAAAGAGACGCTGTCCAGCAATAGCCAAATGAACGATATGATGACGGCTATGGAAAATATTAGTTTTAAGTCTTCTGAAATCTCTAAAATTAATAAGATCATGGATGACATTGCGTTTCAGACAAATCTTCTTGCGCTGAATGCTGCTGTTGAAGCAGCCCGTGCAGGTGCGGCAGGTAAAGGCTTTGCTGTCGTTGCTGACGAGGTTAGAAATCTTGCCGGTAAATCAGCCGATGCCGCAAGGAATACTACCCAGTTGATTGAAGAAACTATTGCTGCTGTAGAGAACGGTTCGCATATTACGCGCGAAACAGCGATCTCCCTGGATAAGAGTTCCCGGGCGACAAAAGATGTCGTTACTCTTATTGATCAAATTGCGCAAGCATCTGAGGAGCAGGCTAATGCTATTGTTCAGATCGATCAGGGTATAGAGCAGATTTCCACTGTTGTTCAGGCAAATGCGGCTACTTCAGAGGAAAGTGCGGCAGCAAGTGAGGAGTTGTCCGATCAGGCTGTTATTTTGTATGATCTTATCAAAAGTTTTAAACTTAATAACTCAACTTTCCCATCTCAACTTGTGAGTACTGTTTTAAGACGCTGATACCGGCATGCCGAGGTGTGATATCACACCGCCGTTGTCGCTCAAAACACCGTTGGAAAGTTGGGTAAATAATAAAAAGAGGATTACGCGCATATTTGATAACGACGGTCTGCGCATTTGAGATGGATAGCGCTGTTTGATTTCTGCCCGCGACTTACGGCTCACTCAAAATATTGGGTGAGCTCTTTATGCGCAGCGAAGGATCTTGTCTGGAGTAGCACGAGATCTTTCACTGCATTCAGCAGGCTGCGCCTGCTTACATGTGAACAGTAAACGTCGTATACCACGCTTCGAGCCTTTGTTTACTTTCACATCATTTTATGATATATTCAATATATTACTGCAGGATCTTCTACTGTTACCAACGTTAAACATGAGGGATTTCAGTTGTTTATGAAAGGCTTGAGCATAGCCGGTGGATAGCGCTGAATAGCTCGTGAATGAATAAGTGAGGTATATTTATTTGATTGAATCTCTGAATGGAATTCATGAAACCGTGGATTACCGCGGTGACTTTAAAGTCCGGGTTTTTCTTAACAGAGAAGGTGAAGATTATCCTCAGCACTGGCATACCGACACCGAAATCATCATGCCTGTCGAGAACTCCTATAAAGCTGTGATTGATGAAAAGACATACCATCTCAACGTCAATGATATCATCATTGTTCCCCCTTGTGAAATGCATAACGTGATAGCCCCTTCCACAGGTAGCCGAATCATTGTTCAGTTTGACTGTACCATGCTATACAGTCTGAACGGTTTTAGTTCAGTTTTTCATATGTTTCACCCTTGTGTCATAGTCACCCCATCAGTGATGCCCGAAATTCACTGCGAACTCTCATCTGTTTTGCATGAGATCAAGTCGGAGTATTTTTCAACGCTTCCTCTTCGGGAAGCTTCGGTATACTCCCTTCTCATCCGCTTTTTCACCATTCTCGGGCGCAATTGCATTCACGGGAATGAGAAATTATCTGATTTAAAGAACCAGAAGCATCTGCAGTACATAAACCTCTTTTTCAATGTTTGCAATTATATTAATGAACATTGTACCGAGAACATCAAGCTAGATGATATTGCCAGCACGGCAGGCTTCAGCAAGTTCCATTTCACTCGCCTTTTCAAGCAGATTATGAATATTTCCTGCTATGATTACCTGATCAACCGGCGGTTGATGGAAGCCGAGAAATTATTGGTTCAACCCGAACTGTCCATCATGCAGGTTGCATTGAAATCGGGTTTTAGCAGCCTTGCAACCTTTAATCGCCTGTTCAAGACGAAAAAGCATTGTACACCTACGGAATACAGGGCTTATTTGCGTAATACTCCCATGTTTACTGATAAAACCAGCTATATCAATTCCTAAGTTTTCCTAATTTTTAACCTGTATGCAGTATGTCATCAAATATTGCTATGGGTTTTTCCTGTGAAAAATCTATGCACGCGCGTTAATAGGTCATCATTTGACTAAAAAAATAACAGTTCATCAAAAATTATCAAATTGTGATTGTCGCCGCCACGTTACCAATACGAATAAAAGCAATATTTGAGAAGGAAATAGCAATATACAAAGAGCATGCATGGTAAATATGTTATATAATTTGAATGCATATGTAAGAAATACTTATGCACATTTCATAAAATTAGAGGAGGGAAACCATGAAACGAGTTCTTGCTATTCTACTCACCACAGTTCTTTTGGCAGCAGTTGTATTAACAGGCTGTACACCAGTAGCCCCTGCAACCCCGGATCAGCCCGCTGCTCCGACAACCGCTCCGAAGACTCCAGACCCGGTAAAACCGGCAACAGACGATGCAAGTGTTAAATCAATCAACCTCTGGTCTTTCACAGACGAAATTCCGAAGATGCTGGACAAGTACAAGGAAGTCAACAAAGATTTCAACTATGAAATCAAGACCACCATCATCGCTACCACAGACGGCGCTTATCAGCCCGCTCTCGACCAGGCTCTTGCAGCTGGCGGCGCAGACGCTCCTGATATATACGCTGCTGAAGCCGCATTTATTCTCAAGTATACTCAGGGCGATGCTGCTGAATATGCTGCTCCCTACGATACTCTCGGCATTGATGTTGCCAACAAGCTGAAGGAAGCTGACATTGCTCAGTACACCGTTGATATCGGAACCAGACCTTCTGACAAGAAGCTGGTTGGTCTTGGATATCAGGCAACCGGCGGCGCTTTAATCTATCGTCGTTCCCTTGCCAAAGATACCTGGGGCACCGATGACCCGTCAACAATTACCAGTAAGGTTGGCCCGGGCTGGGATAAATACTTCGCAGCCGCTGCTGAACTGAAAGCTAAGGGTTATGCTATTGTTTCCGGTGACGGTGACATGTGGCACGCTGTTGAAGGCGCTTCTGATAAAGGCTGGATCGTAGACGGTAAACTGTTTATCGATCCTTCCCGTGAAGCATTCCTGGATCAAGCCAAGATGTTGAAAGACAATGGCTGGTCCAATGATACCCAGGACTGGACCGACGCTTGGTATGCTGACATGAAGGACGCCGGACCGAGTAAGGTATTTGGTTTCTTTGGTCCTGCATGGTTGATCAACTACGTTATGGCTGGTAACTCCGGCGGTGAAAAACCTGGCGAAGGCACATATGGTGACTGGGCTGTTTGCGAACCTCCGGTAGGCTTCTTCTGGGGCGGCACATGGGTTCTTGCTAACAAAGACACCAAGATTCCGAACGCTGTCGGAAAAGTCATTGATTGGATCACCCTTGATACTTCCGAAAACGGTCTGCTGTACTACTGGGCTAACGGAACGCTCAATGGCCCTGGTGGCACAAAGGACACTGTTTCTTCCGGAACCGTTATGAAGAAATCTGACGGTACAGTAGCATTCCTCGGCGGACAGGATATGTTCGACGTATTCGTACCTGCTGGCGCATTTGCTACCGGTAAGAACAAGACTCAATACGATGAAACCATCAACAGCTACTGGCGCGCTGAAGTACGTGAGTACACCGCCGGTAACAAGACCCGTGAAGATGCTATCAAAGGTTTCAAACAGCAAGTTGCGGACAATCTTGATGTAATCGTAGACTAATTTTGAACCTTCATAATGTGGGGCGGGCGGAGGCCTTTCTGTCCGCCCCATATTTATATTTTAAACAAATCTACGCACTTAACCGGAGGTGAACGCTCATGCGACGAAAAAGTGTAAATTATGCAAAATATGGGTACCTTTTCTCCTTGCCTTTCGTGCTTGCGTTCCTTATTTTTTCGTTGTATCCCATAATTTATACAGCCTTTATCGGCTTTACCGACCTTAAGGGGCTTGGAAAAACAACTTTTAATGTTTTGGCAAACCCTTTTCAAAACTATCAGGCAGTTTGGAAAACGGTCGCATTCCAAAAATCATTGGTGAATACCGTGATTCTGTGGATTGTGAACTTTGTTCCTCAGTTGCTGTTGGCATTGCTCCTCACGGCATGGTTTACGAATCATCGCTATAAGATCAAGGGGCAAGGTGCTTTTAAAGTTTTGTTCTATATGCCGAATATTATCACAGCAGCAACCATCGCGTTACTTTTCAACTCCCTGTTCGGATACCCGAAGGGGCCTGTGAACGACTTGCTCATGATGCTGGGCTTAGCTAAAGAACCTATTTATTTTCTAATCGACAAGTGGACAACAAGAAATATTATTTCATTTATCCAATTTTGGATGTGGTATGGGCAAACGATGATCGTGTTCATATCCGGCGTACTGGGCATCAACCCCGAATTGTTCGAGGCTGCTGAAATCGACGGTGCTTCCGCACCACAAACGTTTTTCCGTATCACTCTGCCATGCTTGAAAACAATCATGCTCTTTACCCTGGTAACCAGTATGATCGGTGGCCTGCAGATGTTCGACATCCCGAGGCTGTTTAACCTTGGTAACCCTGACCAGTCCACGCTGACAGTAAGCATGTTCATTTATAATCAGGCTTTTAGCGGCAGTTATATGTATAATCGTGCATCTGCCGCCAGTATGATTCTGTTTTTCTTCATTGCCATTCTGTCATCTATTCTTTTCTACGTCATGCGTGACAAGGAAGCTATCCAGCTGGCGAAAGAAAAGAAAGCCAGGATCAAGGCATGGAAGGCAGAAAGGAGGGCGGCAAGATGAGGCTTCACGTCAGCAAATCCAACAATGTCTCCCATATTGCATTTATGACTCTAAAATACGTGGTGTGCGTTCTTCTTGCAATTTTAAGCATACTACCGTTTTGGATCATGTTAATGAATGCTACCCGCAGTACTTTTGAAGTTCAACAGTCCGCCATAGCCCTTTTACCTTCGAAGTATTTAATCAGCAACCTGAACATCCTGCTCAATAAAAGCTTTAATCCCCTGGTGGGGTTCTTTAATTCATTGATCATTGCCGTAGGCTCTACAGGTTTAACGGTTTATTTCTCATCCTTAACCGCTTATGCCCTTACCGTTTATGACTGGAAACTACGTCAGCCATTTTTCACCTTTATTATGGCCATTTTGATGATTCCTGCACAAGTATCTATCATCGGGTTTTATCAGTTCATGTATCAAATTGGATGGACAAACAGCTTTTGGCCTTTCATACTGCCAGCGATAGCTGCACCGGGTGTGGTATTTTTCATGCGTCAGTATCTGCTTGCAACCCTGCAGTTGGATATTGTGAATTCCGCACGTATTGATGGTGCACGTGAGCTGTATACCTTCAACAGAATTGTCATCCCCATCATGAAACCGGCCATTGCCACACAAGCCATCTTTGCGTTTGTAGGAAGCTGGAATCAATTTTTCCTGCCTCTGATATTGCTTACCGCCAGCGATAAATACACCATGCCCATTATGGTAAGCTTGTTAAGGGGTGACATCTACAAAACTGAGTTCGGTTCCGTATATCTGGGGCTGTCGTTAACAGTGCTACCGCTGTTTGTAGTATACTTTACGTTGTCGAAGTATATCATCGCAGGTGTTGCATTGGGCGGCATCAAGGAATAACTTCCTGAAGCTCAGGTGAACCAAAGCAGCGCAATGAAATATGCGCCATCATTTAAAATGTATTAATAAAAACCTCTTGCCACAACAATAAGCGGCAGGAGGTTTTTGATGATTTAGATTCTCTTCTCCCCTGTAGATTTACTAAATACTTCTGTCCAACTGCAGGATTACCTGCACTACCTTTGCATCTATCGGAATTTCAATACTCCGGCTTTCATTATGCTTATATTTGTTTTTTGAATCCAGTTCCATATACTTTAATTGGAGGTAGCCGGCATAACAGTCCCTGCACCAGTCCAAATTAATGTCATAATGCTCCCCTTCAACGGGAATGCCGTCATTGTGGACCAAAGCTGATATCTCCTGAGGCTGCATTTGTGTAATATTTTTATAGCGAATAACCCTCTCCGTGTCCTGTACGGAGAATTTTAATAAATCCTTTTGCTTCATATATCGCCTGCAATGATCGCAGTATTTTTTACTTCCGATAACCATTAATCGTGCAAAAAAAGCACCTACTAAGAATCCAAGGAAATCTACCAGATAAAAAATCCAGTTTACAACCTTGTTTCCTTCCACTTCGAAAAGCTCTCGTCCCCTTCTGCTGAAAGAAATCACCCTGGAATTAACCATCTCCTGCGTAAAAGTAAAGAAGTTAATCGGTTCATCCGAATCACCAATGGCATAAAGGCTGATGTGTTCACCTTGCATTTTAAAATTCAAGTCCATGCTTTCATCCAGGTAGGCTGTATAATAGAAACCATATTGAACGAGGATAAAACAAATCAACGCCATTACAATGCCTGTCCACTTAATCGCCTTCGTGATCTTTACATTTGTTTTTAAGACACCAATATAATAGCCCAGTGTACCCAGACCACCGGAAACCATCGCTCCAACAGGCACAACGAAAAACAGGGAAAATGAGCTTAAGTCAAAAGAAGTAAATGAATGAATAGCTACCACCAAAGCAGCGGCAATAAAAGCTCCAACCAGCCCAAAAGCAACAAACATAAAATGTCCTCCTTAAAACATACTCAGGTTAGTCAAAATGAATTTTACAGGTAATCTCCCTTTAGAAAACAGTCACCAATATAGAATAAGAAATTTATCAATATTTGTCAATTGGAAATTTTCAGACACATAGAGACGCATAGGGACGGTTCTTGTGTGTTCAAAAGAACACACAAGAACCGTCCCCCTGTGTCGATGTGCTCCCTACCCTTTTATACCGCTTGTGGCGATGCCTTGAACGAAGTACTTTTGCAGGCAAAGGAAAACTATGATAACGGGAATCAGGGACAGTACCGAGCCGGCCATGATCAATCCATAATCAGAGGAATATTGGTTGATAAACATTTTCAGCCCCAGCTGTATGGTTTTCTTCTCCTGGGTCTTCAGATAAATCAGCGGACCCAGGTAATCGTTCCAGGTATTGACGAAGGTAAAAATCGTTAATGTGGCGATAGCTGGTTTGGAAAGCGGTAGCATGATTTTTAAATATATACCATAATCATTCATACCGTCAATTCTGGCGGCCTCGCAAAGTGAATCCGGAATTCCCATATAGAACTGACGCATTAAAAACACGCCAAAGGCTGAGAAAGCCTGTAAACAGATGATCGCCAACAGCCTGTCATTCAACCCGAAGCTTCTCATCATCAGGAACTGTGGCACCATATAGACCTGCCATGGCATCGCAATGGTGGCGATATACGCCAGGAACAGAAACTTTTTATGTTTGAACGTCAGCTTTGCAAAGGCATAGGCTGCAAAGCTGGAGGTTAATATCTGCAGGAGGGTTACCACCAATGTTAAAGACACTGTGTTCTGTACAAACTTAAAAAACGGAACCTTGGTCCAGATTTCAACGTAGTTCTGCCATCTTGGCTGCTTGGGAATCCAGACAAAGGGGTTCATGTCAAACACCTGTCTGTCCAGCTTCAGCGAAGAAGAGAGCATCCATAGAAACGGTATCACCATGACTGCCGCCATGATCAGCAATATAAGATACAGAAAGCTTTTGCTGAGGATTTTTTTTGCTTTGTCAGAATTCATAACACATCTCCTTGCATGAACTGTTTAGTCATTGGCAAATTTGGATTCCCCCTTGAACTGAACCAGTGTCACACCCAACACCAAAACAAACAGAATCATTGCAACAGCGCTGGAATAACCAAGCTTCCAATAGTTGAAGGCATTTTGATAGATATAGTAAACCAAAACCATGGCGGAGGTTGAAAGTATACCGGTGCTGCCACCTGCCAGCATCACGGCGATATCGTATACTTTAAAGCAGTTGATGGTCAGCATCACAATCACAAAGAAGGTCGTTGGCCTCAGCGATGGCCAGGTGATGTAACGGAACCGCTGCCATCCATTGGCACCATCAATTTTCCCGGCTTCATAAAGCTCGTTGGAGATCCCCTGCAAGCCGGCAAGATAAATGACCATATAATAGCCCATATACTTCCACACACTAAACAAAATCAGCATGACGAGTACGAGGTCTCCGGTAAACCAGTTGGGCAGGTTTTCCTTCGCAACATTAAAAACAAAGTAAAGGACGGAATTAACCGGGCCTTTGGAATGGAAAAGCATTGTCCAAACAGATGTGATGGCAACCAAAGATGCAACATAGGGAAAAAAGCCAAGGGTTCTGAAAAGGCCGCGGCCTTTTACCTTCTGGTTCAAAACAACGGCCAGCCCAAGGGATGCAGCCATCGTCAGCGGAACCGTACCAACACTGTAAATAATTGTGTTCTTGAATGCGGCAATAAAAAATTTGTCCTGTATCAGCCCTTTAAAATTCTGCAGACCAACGAATTTGATCGGATTATTGCCGTCCCACTCCATGAAAGCTAAACCAAAGGCAAAAAGAATCGGTATCAGCGTAAATACTGCAAACCCTATAAAATTGGGTGCAATAAAGGAATAGGCGACGAGGTTGCGCCTGCGTTCCCTCTTTTTCCGTGATTGTTCAATGTCATCTCCAGTATGACCTGATGATGTGATTTTTAAGCTTGCGGTTTTGTCACTCATCCTTATGTCTCCCCCTGGTCATTGAGCTCGCTCAGCATTGTTAAACAGTTAGCATTTTTCACTATGTAAAGTTTTTATTACTTTAAATTTGCCTGTCGCAATAGCAAAATCCCGCTTTACCCTCTGGCAAAAAACGTTAGGCGGACGCATCTTTGCCTCGCTATAATGGCGAAGGGATTGGCTGTAAGACCTCAGTTCATTCCACTCTCGGCTGCTTGATGTGGATTTAAAAGATAAGGCCGGTGTAAATACCGGCCTTATCTGCCCTTTTGGCCTGCGCCTGTGTTCATTAGAGGAGATGAACTTCATTCCCGGTTTATCCCGGGTTAAAAGTATATTACTTCTTCAATGCCGCTACGTCGTTGTTCATTGATTTGATACCTTCGTCAACGGTCAGTTCGCCACTCATAATCATCTTGTGATAGGTATCCAGAATGGCATTGATCTCGGATACCTTATCAGCGTACGGCACTTCCAGGTAAAGGTTGGAAACCTCAAGAGCCTTGGCGCTTTCAGCATCCTTCGGGAAGCCTTCAAGGCCGGAGATAATTGCTCTTACGCCTTCTGTGGACATTGCCGGGAAGTTTCCGGTGTTGGCCATTACTTCTGCGCCTTCCGGTCCGCTGACCCAGTTCACAAAGTCAAAGGCTGCTTCTTTTTGCGTTGATGCAGAGGTTACGGAAAGACCGGTAATGGTTCCCAGAGTTGAGCCGGCTGCTACGCCTTCTGCATGCGGATATTTTACAAGTCCCCAGTTACCGCACAGTTCCTTGTCATAATCACCCTTTTTCAGGCTGTTGATCATGGTGGAAATAAACCATGAACCCATGTTCAGCATGGCTACATTGCCGTTTGAGAAAGCTGCAGAGTAGTGCAGGCCTTGAGTGCTGACATCGGTATATGCCATGGCAATACCATCTTTCATTTGGCTTAAGACCATGTTGTAATACGGTGCAAAGAATCCGTAATCAGAGTCCAGAATGGAATGTTTTCCGTCAAGAACACCAAACAATTGAACCGCGCTTCTCCATGTGTGATAATGAGCACCATACACTTCAGAGCCGAAGGTTGTGTCGGCAACCTGTCTGGCAAGGGCATCGTACTGCTCGAAGGTCATATCGTTGGTCGGATAGGCAATGCCTTTTTTGTCAAAGAGATCCTTGTTATAGTATACAAGCCAGAAATCACTTCTGAAGGGCAGCTCATATAGTTTACCATCAACGGTAACCTGATTTGTGATTCCGCCAAACTTGGTCAAATCGATTCCAGCCTTGCTGATGTATGAATCCAGTGGTTCAAGAGTGTTTTTCTGAACCAGTGTCGCATAACCAGGAACATCCTTAATGGTAACGATATCAAATTTACTGCCGGATCCGGATAGTTCGGCCGCCAGAACGGTCATATAGTCGGCTGAACCCAAGTCGGTATGCTCAATGGTTACATTCGGTTTCACTTTTTTGTAAGCATCCACAAGGGCGCCCCAATACACGGTTGTTTCATAATCCCAAAGCGCCCATTTCAGTGTTATGTTTTCTTCGGGTTTTGGTGCATCCGTTGCTTTTGGTGCATCCGTTGCTTTTGGCGGATCCGGAACAGCTGTTGGAGTGGCTGGCCCGGCTTGTTGAGGAACACAACCCAGCATGGCTGTCAGCATGCATAAACAAAGAATGAGACCTAGTATTTTCTTTTTCATACGATCTTCTCCTCCTTATTTTGTACCTGTTGATTTGCTTGCGTAGAGAATGACTCCCACAAAACATTAACAACTTAACTATATCGGATAAACCTTAAGAATAGAATGGAAGATATTATTTTTTCATTCCATATTTCATTGATACCTCCTGCATCCCCGTTTGTACTTGTCCTATTTTACGATGGAAATATATTATCTTCCGATTTCATTTGATTCTCCTTTCTTTCTATTATACAATAACTTATGGAAACTTGATCTCCGACTGTTTTTTTGAAACTGGTTCCAGCCTGTCGGGCTGATATTCCTGGAGAGGTGAATTGATGAAGCCTCTGTTTGCCAAAACAATTAAGGGAAAAATAATACTTTCAACCATGTTGTTTTCTTTCTTATTGTCTGTTTTGATTGCTTTCAGCAGTTACGGGGTTTATCACAACTATTTGCGAAACAACCTGATACATTCTTCCGAGCTGAGTCTGCAGGTTATCGCCGACTCCATCAGTAACGAACTGAAAAACGTATATTCCCTGGCTGACTGGTGCCAGATGAACGACACCGTTGGTGAATTTGCACTCTATGGCTCAAAAACACCCAAGCAAAAGATTACTGTCTATGATTATCTGAATGAACGCTACAACTCAAACAATTCCTCCGGATACATACAACGTGTTTTGATTGCAAGCAACAAGGGGGAGTTCATCCAAATCGTGCAAATGCGTCATTCCAGTGCTTCCGATGTTTTCAGCGTTGTCCAGGGGCTGGACTATTTCGCCCCCGCATTAAAGGGACAACTGACAAACCTTGATATCGGCATTGTTTATGATCCTTTTAAAACCCAAAGCAAGATCAGTATTCTTCCGCTGATCCGCCCGATTTACAGCTTATACGATTCCAGCATTGCGGGATGGACTTTTATCAGTATCTCTCCCCTACTCTTCTCCGATGCCGTTGATATGTATCAGCATGGCAAAGAAAGCGAGGTATATCTTACTCTGGGAAAAAACATTTACCGTTACCATCAGGGTGAAATTACCCCGGTGAACAGCATTGGTGAATGCCTTGAAAAGGATGAACGCACGACTGCACTGTATCAGGATACGATGATTTTTCTGGACGCTGAGCAAAAGGAATATTATGTTTCCCGCCCACTGAACACCGATGGCTGCTACATTACACAAAAAGTAAACAATGAAGAACTTGTTTCCCAGGCAAACTTTTTTGTTCTGATTCTCCTGGCTATTTGCCTGATCATCCTGCTGGCCGGCTATTTCATGTCCGCGCTTCTGAACAGAATGGTGAACCGGCCCGTATTGAAGATCCAGGACACGATGAACCGGATTTCCGACGGTGATTTTTCCCGGGAGGCCTCCATTGAATGGGATAACGAGTTTGGGGATATTGGCAAGGGAATCAACAGGCTTTCAGAAAGTGTCCATACCCTGATGCACAGCCGTTTGGAGATGGAAAAGCAAAAGAGGGACTACGAATTTCAGATGCTGCAAAGCCAGATTAACCCACATTTTCTTTACAATACACTGATGTCGATAAAATGGATGGCTACCATCCAAAATGCCCCCGGCATTGCTGAAATGACAACCTCGCTGTCCAGGCTTTTGAAAAATATCTCCAAGAGCACCTCGCAGTTTGTTCCGCTGTCTGAAGAGCTGGATCTTCTTAGAGATTATTACACTATCATGAAATACCGTTACGGAGGAACAATTGATCTGAGTATACAAACGGATGGCGATACATTGCTGGGTTGCTGTATACTGCGCTTCACCCTGCAGCCGATTGTGGAAAATGCCATTTTCCATGGCATTGAACCAAAGGGATCTGCCGGGAGAATTGAGATTCATATCTTCAAAAATAATGCGAAGGATTTGCAGATTGACATTACCGATGACGGTATCGGGATGGATGAAGAGATGGCCAGGATGCTGTTATCCGAGAAAGTTGAAAGTAAATCCGGTTTCTTCCAAAAAATCGGGGTTTCCAATGTTCACCACCGGATTCAGCTGGAATTTGGCAGTGGATATGGGCTCTCCATTCGAAGCATGGCTGGCAGCTTTACCACCGTAACCATTCTTCTTCCGGCCAAGCCTTGCCCGGATCTGCCGGCTGCAAATGAAAGAAAGGAATAGGAAACGATGATTCGGTTATTGATCGCAGATGACGAGCCCCTTGTGCAAATCGGTATTAAATCCATGCTGGATTGGTCCAGCTTTGGTATTGAAATTTGTGGAATCGCATCCAATGGTCAGGACGCCCTTGCAATGATTGAGAAATTTTCTGCCCAGATTGTGATCACCGACATCAAAATGCCCATTATGGACGGGCTTCAATTGATGCAGGAATGTCGGAATCGTTACGGCTCGCTGCCCCTGTTTATTGTTCTGACAAGCTATGAGGAGTTTCACCTGGCAAAGCAGGCGCTATCCCTGCAGGCAATCGATTATCTTGTGAAGCTGGAATTGTCCGAAGCGATCCTGGCTGATTCCATTCGCAAGGCCATTGGCGAGCTGGAAAGGTTCGATTCCGGTACGAAGCTTCATGCCCAACCGGTTCCGGTTGAAACGCTATTGTTTCATGAGCGTTTTTTCATCATGCTGCTCAATAACCTGTTTGAAAATGAAGAACAGTTTCATCTGCAGGCCAGGGACCTGTCACTGAATTTTGATGCAGCAGGCTTCCAGGTAGCCTATATGGAGATTGTCAGCCCAAAATCAGAAACCATGAGCACAAAGCAGCAGATGAGCTTCTTTTCCAGCGTGCTGCAAATGGTGAAAACATTATTGGCAAAATATATCCGATGCTATATCACCCCCCTGGATGTCCGGCATTTTGTCATTCTTTTCCTGATTTTCGGAGATGAGGGTACCGATTATACACAACAAATCCGCACTTCTGTGGAGAATTCGGCACAAATGCTGCTCAAGTATTACGGGGCTTCGATCTATGGCGCGGCAGGCCGCCGGGTGGATCACCCTCTGGATATTTCTGCGTCCTTTCAGGATGCCCGGCAAATTTTTAGTAAAGCTTCGCCTGAAAAGCCTCTGCTCTTTTTTGAAGAACAACAGATTTCCGCGCCTGTAAGGAATATCTTTAATATGGCTATCTTCAAAAATGAAATCGTTTCGGCTTTTGAGGAGCTGGATGCGGAACACCTAAAAACTGTTTTTTCATCCATTACCGATCTGTTCAGGGAAAACCCTTCATACTTCCTGCAGGCGCTGGATGCGGCCAGCAGCATTCTTTATCTGTCCATATCCTTACTGACGGATGGAGAAGAGCTTGTTTCAAGTATTTTTACGGACAACCCACAAAAGTACCGCTGCCTTTTCACCCTGAACACCACCGAGCAGATTCTGCAGTGGCTGAATACCCTGTTTCAGGGATTGTATGCAAACTTTGAATCCCGCCGAAAGGATTATAAAAACCAGATTGTTGCCAACGCAAAACAATACATCCGAAACAACTATACAAAGAAATTATCTCTGAATGAAGTGGCTGCGGCATTAGGGGTCAGCCCAAATTATTTGTCTTCATTGTTTGGGAAATATTCGGATTGCGGGTTCGTTGATTATGTCAATCAGGTTAAGATTCATCAAGCCCGGGAAATGATGGCCGATCAAAACTTGAGAATTCAAAAAATTGCTGAACAATTGGGGTTTGACAATGCGTTTTATTTCAGCAAGGTATTTAAAAAAGTGGAAGGCTGCTCTCCGCGGGAATACCTAAGCAAGAGAGGACAACCACCACTGTTATAGATTAATCACCAATTTGAATAGGTTCTCTTATTATATGCAATAAAAAACCGAAGTTCCTGAAAGTAGACAGGGACGGTTTATTCAACACAATTTTCCCTGCTCACTCCTTTTAAAATTCAACTCCGGTAGGATAATTCGTATTTCCTTTTCTGTGTTTTCCTTTTTCCACAGAACAATATACTCCACTCTTGCATTTAACGGTGCATAACCATTTCGGATTGCCGATTCAATCCTGCTCATCCCCTGTTTTGAAAACTCAAGTACCTTAAGTCCCTGCGCATTGAAGCAAAACTTCCCCTGGACGGTCAGATCATCTCCGGTTGACAAACACCTGATGACATCCTGGCAGGATTGGAAAAAATCCAGATAAATATCTCTGTACAACAGCTGTATTGCCAGTTGATCCGGGGGCCCATACTCTACCCTGTCATCTATTATTTCGGCATCCTCCGCCTCTATTGTATCAATGAAAGAGCCGTTATGATGAATACTCAAAAAACGCTTCGCTCTTGTCATGGCCACATAAAGCAGGCGGTAGTCCGGATCGCCCTGGGGATGGAACCGGTCAAGCATCAAAAAAACATTGTCAAATTCCCTTCCCTTTGCTTTATGCATAGTAGAAACCGTAATCTTTTCAACATTATCCTCTATAAAGTCTTCCAGCTTCGATTCCCTGATAAAAATCTCCAGAGAGGATACGAATTTGTGTTTTGGATTGACTTGCTCAAAGCTGCGTAAAAGGTTACTGCACATTTCCAGGTGGGGGCTGCTGCCAAACCTGTCTGCCAGGCTTCGTTTTGCATTTGCCCAGGTATCGTCATCGATAGTATAAACCCCTTCTTCTAAATGAAGCTGATGCAGGAAAAAACGTATTTCCAGAAGATTATACAGGCTAAACTCCTCATTAGACTGAATCAACCTTGCCCGCATACCATTTTTCACAAGCATTCCGGTTATCTGCAAAGCTTCATCATTGCTCCTGGTCAGGATAGCGGTTGTTCCTGAAAGGTCCTGCCCAATAATATCTTCCACCAAAGGTGGAATCAGGTTCATGCTTCGGTACCGTATCAGCCGAATCCTCCCGGTATCACTCTGAACAGCACATATCGGAGTATTCTTCAGGCGCCTTGTTATTCTTTCTGCCACCCGGTTTGTGAAAGCAACCAGGTTGCTTTTGCTCCTGTAATTATCCACAAGCTCATACCTGATCGCATCGTTTTGCTCGAGCAGCCGGAACAAGTACTGCGAGCTGGACCCCCGGAATTCATAGATATTCTGGTCGTCATCCCCTACCGCAATGATACGCATTTCATCATTACGCTGCATTAGAGCCTGGATCAGGGCAAATTCATTGGCATCCATGTCCTGGGCTTCATCAATAACCAATACACTTTTTGTGATCCTGCCGGATTCCACTTCTCCGTTTGTTATTTTGTTCACTGCTTCGCTGATGACTGCATCGGATTCTTCCAGGGTACCTACCTTGCCCAGTAAATCAAAGCAATAGGAATGAAAGGTCTTTATTTCAATAAAATCCGCTACATTCCCGATAAGCCGCAAAAGGCGCTTTTTGAACTCTGTAACCGCTGCCCTTGAAAATGTGATCATTAAAAGCTGCTCATGCTTCACATCTTCCATTAACATCAGCGATGCCAGTTTGTGCACCAAAATGCGGGTTTTTCCGCTTCCAGGTCCGGCTGCAACAACAATATATTTTGATTTCCTGTCGCTGATGATTTGCATCTGTGGCAATGAAAGCTCGCCAAAAATCTGTCGGAATTTCATCGGGGTAATATTTTTCTTAATCTCGGTTTGGCGGCTTCCCTTAAAGTATTTATTTAAGAAGGAGGCGTAGTTCAATTGAAAATAATCGTCCACAAATTGCAGTGCATCCCTGTAATTGTCGAGCATCTTCTTCGCGTATTCTCCGACAATGTGAATCTGCTGGGTTTTGTTTTCATAGTATTCCCTTAAGGTTTTATAATCCTCTTCCTTATACTGTTTCCTGGTATCCTGCTCCAGTCGTTCGATAGACATGCCGCTATAAAGAACCATGAACCCGCCTTCAATTTTAATGGCTTCTATTCTTGACAAGTAGAAAAGGGCGTCTTCAACATCATCGGCACTAATTTGGGTGTTGATAAACACACCTCTGTTTTCAAAGGCATCCTTCAGCTCAAGTACAGAGAACTCTGCCATAACCTCTTCCTTGTCGGTTCCTCGCGAAGGGCTATCTGTGCAGAGATGATCAAATAAATACTCCACAATGAATTTCGCCAACTCATTGCGTTTTGTCAGCTTCTCCTCAAGGCTCTCCTTCGAATACATGGGCATGATAACAATATGATCATTCCCGTCGTTGTGTTTTTTGATCCAGTTTTTAACTGCCCATAAATTCAGTATGGTCTTTATCCTGATGGGGCTTGCATCGGTGCATCCCGCTTCACTGGCGTTTTCATTCAGTTCCTTGATATGGTAGGTTCTTTCCTCCCATGCCATGTGCTTCAGTAGAAACCTCTCCAGCCTTGTGAAAGAAAAAAAGATTCCCAGTGAGCGGTTTACATTTTCCTTCCTTCTGACATATGCCGACAGATCCTTCATGTCGGCCAGGATTTTCTCCTCACGAAGAAGGTTGATGATCTGTATCACTTCCTCTTTGACAATTCCCAGATGGTCGGAGATATAATCCACTCTGGATTCGGCCTCTTCATCGGACGAGTGGGCTCTGCTTTTGCTGGAGAACAGCTTTTTAATGATCCTAACAGCTTTTTGCTTTTGCCTTTCATTAAAACGGCCTGAAGCGTTGATTCTTGAAACAGCCTCTGCGGCATTTTTTGCCAGAATACTGTTGGCAAAGATTCTGGGCATGTTTTGTCCACGTTTGATATACCCGGACTGCTCCAACGCTAAAATCGCGGTTTTCACTCTTGTTTCAATTTCATTGATGCTTTCATCCCATCCGGCTTTTCGTGCTATTTCCAGGGCAGACTGAGATACATTCATTCGAAACCGGGTGATCTCCTTGATAGCTTTCCAGATCTGCCTGATTTCACGGATACTGAGCTTGGTCTGGTTCAGCATGATGAAATGCTTGCCCAGATCTTCATCATTATAAAGCACAAAACAATCGGCACTGATGGATTCATCCCGTCCTGCCCTTCCCGCTTCCTGAACATAGTTCTCAAGAGAATCTGAGATCTCATAGTGGATAACCATGCCCACATCCTTCTTGTCCACACCCATTCCGAATGCCGATGTGGCCACCATAATCTGAACCTCACCCCGAATAAAAGCATCCTGGTTCTCGGATTTCTCCTGCTTGTCCATCTTTCCGTGGTAGGGCTTTGCCGGAAAACCATCCTCAGTAAGCCTTTTGGCCAGGGAATACGCTCTGTAGGTTCTGGACACATAGATGATGGTCGGGCATCTTTTTCCCTCTAACAAATTTCTTAATGTATTGTATTTTTCTTCATCGCTGTCACTGCCAATAACCTGATAACGCAGATTGCTCCTTGAAGCCCCTGAGCGGAAAATGTCAAGCTCTATGGAAAGCTTGTCCCTGAAATAACGCCGTATGTCTTCAACAACCATTTGCTTCGCCGTAGCGGTAAAACAGGAAACAGGAATTGGGTCCTGAAGGTTTTTCTTCTCCTGAAGCATCTTTATGAAGTCACCGATGTACAGGTAATCCACCCGGAAATCTTGCCCCCAGGAGGAAAAGCAGTGGGCTTCGTCGATGACGAAACGAACCACATTCCTTCCCAGAAGCAGATGTTCGATGGTTCTGGAGCGCAGCGATTCCGGAGAAATATAGAGAAGGGAAGCTGTCCCGTTTTCAACCCTTTCCAGAGATTTCGCCCTCTCGATGGGATCCAGCAGGCCATTGATGGTAACGGCTTCGGTAATGCCCGCTTTTTCCAGGTTATCCACCTGATCCTTCATCAAAGACTGCAGTGGAGAGATGACCACGGTTAGACCCTTCGCGTTGGTTCCGCTCATCAGTGCAGGGATCTGAAAGGTAATTGATTTTCCTCCGCCGGTGGGGAAAACCGCCAGCAGAGATTTGTTGTTAACCGCAGCCTGTACTGCTTTCTCCTGCAAAGGTTCCCCCGCATAGGTTCTATAGGAATCAAACCCGAAAATGCGCCTTAAAGCCAGATGGATATCCAGTGCTTCATTACAATAGGTACAGCCTGTTAAACAGGGGTTGTTTCTCAGAATGAACATGAGCCGCTCGACTGCAGGAAAGTTCTTTAAAACCCAGGGCGGAGTAATTGAATATCGGTTACGGGTGTTGATTAAAGCCAGACAGTATGCCAATTCTACGGGATGTTCATCTATGCACAGCAGAAGATCTGCATGCTCGCATATCACTGCCGAGAACTTTTGACGGATGAGACGGGACAAAAGGGTTTTATATGCAAGCTCCAAATCTGAATAACCCGTGACGCAATGCTCTGTGCTTGATATCCATATTCGATACTCACCGTTTGTACAGGTAACGTTTACATCGTTATATCCCACATAATGAAAGAAAGAACTGAACTCCCGTTTATCCTTTAGCAGGATGAAGAAAATGCTTTTCATGATGCTGTCGATTTTGTGGAAGGCAGTTACTTCATCAAGGAAGAGAGCCTGAACCTTGATGGAATCATTCAGTGGGTTGTTGATTTCTTCGGTTTGCAGCTTGTCATCTTTCAAAAGCGCGTGATATGGCTTTACCGGAAAAAGAAGGGGTGAGAAATAAAGGGTGTCGATCATGAGTATTTCATTCAAGCCTGCACAATCTAATTCATGTTGAATGTATTTCAAATCATGCTGAAATATGTTGTGCCCGCAGATGAACCGGAAACCCTGAATAAATTGTATGAAGCCCGGAATTGAAGTTGAATGGTATTGTGCTCCATTACCGGCAACACCACCGATATCAAGGATTTTCCCACTATTAGGTTCAACCTCGGTATCAATGAAAACGATATTGTTCATGCTTATCCCTTCGGACCATTTTACGGCAAATATCATCCTTTGAGGAATATATACCCACATACAGGAGAATATCACCCTTATACGGATTATTTATCCACATTCAGGCAAATATCACTACACAACAATTTACCAATCATTTGTTTTCTAATCCTTTCCCAAACAGGTCGTTTGCTTCCAATGATATGGTTTTGAGTATTCAAGTTACGGTTCTCTTGTTGTGATAAAGCCCGATTTGGAAAAATTCCCGAGCCAGATCCCCGGCCCGGGGAGCGTATTATTAACCGGCAATATGGTAGGGACATATTCTAATGTTGACAAAAGGGTTTCAGTCATTAATCCATTTAAGCTTATAAAAGCTTAACCATCTCAAAGACCAAACTCACTCAACTCTCCGGTATTCAGATCAAATAATCCAAAATAGTATCCGTCGTCCCATCCTGAATAAACTGCAACCAATTGATCCTGAACAACCCATTCCATAGAACGATATACCCCTTTATGACCTGGTCCTTCTATCATAGCAGGTAAATTTACATCAACCGAGCAAATAATATGCAATTCACTGCCATCCAAGCCATGTGGATTTTCTCCCGTAGATTTGAATAAAAGGATTCGCTGATTATCTGAAAACCATATTGGATTAAACCCCTTTATATTTTCCGGCAGACAGGTGGCCTCACCATCCGATAATGTATAGATCCCAATACTGCCATCCGCCTTACTGTATGCTATCTTTTCCATATTACAGTTTAGGGCTGGACTGTATCCTGATACTGGAAGTTTTTGGACGGTTTTTGTTTCGGTTTGGTATAGGTATATGGGGTGGTTCTTTTCGGTTTGATGGTACAGTGAAAAAACAATCATGCTTTGATCTTCCGACCAGCTTGGTTTTGGCAAGTGAAGCGGACCGGAAAGCCCATCGACAATTGTTTCGAGTATTCCTGAAGAAGGATTAAGCAAATAAACTCCTGATGTAAATTCATCTTCACCGCCTCTTTTACTCCCCAAAAAAAGAATATTCCCACCTTGCGCAGACCAGTAGATGCTACTGATGCTTATATTGTCTAGCTGTTCTTCAAGTTTTTCCCTATACGTTTCATTCATGCTTTGGTTTAATTCTGTTATTTTTAACAGCAACGCTTCCAAATCGGTATTTTGACCTGCAGCATAAAGCAGTTCGACATAATTCTTTAAAACCTGGATAAATTCAGCTTCCGATACGCGCATGCCGGGTTCCCCCTGAAGATGATCCCATGTAACATTTTTTAGCCCTTCCTTCCAGTTCCTGTCCGGTGCCCAATGGCATAAGCTTTCATAACAGTTCAGACCATATTCCATTATTTCAATAGCTTCTACTTTATAATCGCGCTTTTCCAGTGCCTTTTTATTGGCCAGACGAAGTACCATTGCAGGCAGTTCGTAATAATCCTGATAGGAAGCACAATATGGAGGGAAATTGTCTTCGGTGTATTCTGTTCTTAAAGCATCAATGTTTTCCTCTGCAACATATTGCCTCATACGATTGTAATAATCCTGAGTTTCATCAAACCTTTCCTCCCCTAACGCAACCAGTTCCTCTCCATCCCATTGATATGTGGTGCTCACAGTCGCTTCCCTCCAGGGGGCTTGACTGGAAATGCAAAGGTGGTCCACACCACTTGTTATGATTGTCTTCATTGGATTAACAGAGAAATCATCCAGGCGGTAAAGCAGCGTTACATCTGAACAGCTTCTGTTTGCAGCCAGAAGATATAAGGCATCGGCTGTGAAGGCAACAAAAGGAATCGGATAATTACCGGGCAGGTTACTGAATTGATATGCATTGCCAAAATCATCTTCAGGACAAATGAGTAATAAACTATCGTCGCTCTCCTCACCCGTCACCTTTAGAATCTTTGGTTTCAACAATCCAATTGCTTTTGCCAGTTGGGGTGCTGTTTGTGTTTCCCTGCTTTCTATTTGTGTATTATCGGGTTGAAGAGACGGTATGGGAGTTATGGATGGCTGAGAAGCAACAACCGGATTTTCTTTTACTATTGTTCCCTGACAGCCTGATATGTGAACAGAAAAAGCAAATAGAATGAAAAGTATGGTTGATTTTTTAAGCATCTAAATACACCATCCTCTTATAATAATCAGGTAGAGATACTGTTTTGGTTTTTTAGTAAGCCATCACTCACCGCGGTTCTATAAATATCCGTAACATCCAGCCCTCCTGAAAAATTCGTTGTTAGGCATTCGATTGTCCAGAAAAAACCTGATATCGACCACCATCCCAAAAGTATGGTTTTTAAGGTTGTTGGCCAATGATATTTCAATGACGGTTCTTAATACCCATTATATTGACTACCTTTATTATGAATAATAAATACTTTACTGAAATAAGCTCTTGAAATCCGCATGATTTCTTATCTTTTCAGCTTCATCCAGGTAATAGATCTCGTATATCATTTCCGGATCAAGCTCAATCACTGTTTTTAATGCCTGAATGGCCTCATCCATCCTGTCCATACCGGCATAACAGTCCACCTTGTAATACATTGCCCACACATCTTCTGGATCGACGCCAAGGATTTTATCATAGTATTCCAAAGCACGGGTATAATCTTTCTGGTCATAATAAATATATGCAATTGAGTAAAGAGGAGAGGTGTCTGTGGTATCCTGGCTGTAATGATTCTCATATTCTTTGATTGCATTCATCGGCTGATTCAAATTGCTATAAAGCGATGTAATATAGTACCTTGTGCTTTCTTCATCATCTGGCATGATTTCACGGTATTTCAGGAAAAACTCAAGTGATTTTTCATAGTCTTCCATATTAAAATAGGAAATCGCCTTTCCCCAGATAGCCGAAGAAAAGTCAGGGCTCATTTTCAAAGCCAGGTCAAAATATTGAATCGCCTCATCATATTCTTCCAGTCCCAAAAGCGCATTCGCTTTATTGGTGAGTTGGTAAGCAGAATTGGGTAATATGCCTAATGCCTTATCGGCAAACAAATTAGCCGATTCATTTTCATTGATCCTATGATAAGCCCAGCTAAGATTGTTCAGTGTATTGTCATTTTTTGCGTTTTTGAGCAGCAATGTATTTAATATGTACAACCCTTCTTCAAATCTGTTTTGATCCTGAAATAGAACAACAACTTCATTCCAGGTGTTTTCACTGATATAACGGCTATTGATGAGCGGTTTGCATTTTTCAAAAGCAGCATCAAATTCTTCCTTGCCAATAAGTTCTTTAATCTCGTCAAGCTGCTGGAGGGCTTGACTCTTTTTCTCCAGCAACTGTTTACCTGGAAGAATGCATCCAGAAAACACCAGGGTGAAAGCGATTACCAAAATAAAAAGGCCTGTTTTTTTCATGATTTTTTCTCCTCTCAAAGGTTTTAGCATCTTTTATGGCACCTGGCAGGATCCGATATCTTCCCTATGTTCTGAGTTCACGGGGAGAAATCCGGGGTGGTGGTTAAGTACAGACCATCTCCTTCTACTGTATTGGTGTCAGTTTTAATTTGAAGTTGACGTCTGTTGGTTTTATAACCCTGCCATGCTTCTTCAAAGTCCATGATAAGCTTCATATCTTGAATTCTCCAGGTTCCATCAAAATCGCCGATATGTACGTAATCCCATTCAGTATCGGGATCTGCAGGGTTTAGCTCTTTGAACCTTATTTCTGTAAGAGTAAACGTATTGTCAGCGTAAAAAACGACATCTCCGGTGTCGGCGAACATCAGCCCGCCTTCCGAGATATCCCAGTGAAGAAGCTTCCTCCATTATTCATCACGCAATATTTCCGCTATAACGGCCAGAGTCTGACATTCGCGGTATATCTTTAGACTGTCTTTTCGCTGTTTTGGTTCATTGCTGTTTGTGAATTTCTTCAGGAATGCCGTTCTTTTTTGTATTCATCGCAAAGCCAGTGCCGCCGTTACTGCTTTTACTAAAACAACCACATCTGTTCCTGCTGTGGTTCAAATGCAGCCTCCTCAGTTTCTCCACTTTTCCTGATATGCAAAATTTGATATCCTAAACCAACTAAATATCTTGCGACCAATAAATTACGATGGCATCGCAAAGGTTGTTCTTCACTGCATAATATTGAAACGCAATACTCTTTGCTTAATTGAATGATGCTGTTTACCCCCTGAATAAACCACTCTCTTTTAATCAATTCATTATAGTCCACCAATTCAGCAATCTTGTTCTTCCTTTCCGGGATTTGCTTGCCTAAGAAGCAGTCTTTATCCTTTATTCTGCCACCTAACCTATCCCCTTCAAATACATAGGCAACGTTGGCCAGATTTAGAGATTGGGCCAACCTTTCTTTATTAAACTGAGGATAAAACCTGCTAAAGGGAACACTCCTGATATCAATAATCATGTTAATATTATTCTTCTTGATGATTCCAATGAAATGATCAATATGTAAATTGCTATGACCTACCGTATAAATTGAATTCATTCTCCTGCTCCTCAATTCTTATGTAGAAACGCTAACTCTCATTGAGTAAATAGTGTCCTTGCAATTCGCATTGTTTCATCGTATATAAACCCGTTCACCTGGTTAATATTAATGTATCTGAATTCATATTCAGGGTTAATGGATCGATTTTGATACTGCTCATGTAAAAGACTTTTAACCATCTTAACAATTTCCAGTTCAGACACGATGCCATTTATTTCGAACCCGCAACAGTTATCAAGCAATGCTCTTATTTTGTTTTTATCTGTTAACTGATGATAAAGGTGTGTATCTATTTCGTAACAATCTTGATGCAGTCTGCTCTTGCCGATATTTTCCGAATCAATTGTATGACTCGTTCTAAAAGGAAGCCAGAATTTTCTGTTCCACGCTATATCTGCAAGTATATGTGTACAATATCCGTAAAGAAAGCTATGATTGATTGGGTTACTGTTACTGTGAAAAAACTGGATTACGTTTTCTTCCCAAGCATCATTATCTTCGGATTCTCCCCATTTCCATGAGTCTATGCATATATGAGACTTGACTTTATACGCTCCGGAATAGTTTGGACGAAAATGAACGGAATCCGGAGCAAGAGAACCGATGTAGAAATCTCGAGAGATAATCTTATCAGTAATACTGCTTAAAATGTTCCTTGCTATATTCAGGTGTACCATAGGAAATGGCATATAGAATTCCTTTCATTAAGCGGATTGTAGCAGGTTGACGTTTATTCTTGTCACTCATCAACCCTCTCTATTACACGATAGGCATATACTTTGCCATGTTCAGAAAGTAATTGGGTTGAATGTCCATCATCCAGTGGATCACAGATGATGAACTCACCTTCGTGTGCACCAACAATAATGACCCAATGGGTGATACCGGTTTTGTGGTATCTCATATTAATAATAGGCAGCAATCCCTTTTTTAGATCGCTTTCGATCATCCTGTTGTTAAAGGTACGGCTATAGCGATAGTCGATAGATGGGAAAACCTCATTGATTTTATACCATATCAAATCAGCACTTTGAAAACCATCGACTTGTGTAAGCCTATCGTTGAACTCTTTCGGGGTAACTGGTTCATCCAGTTGCGATATTGCCGTCGATACACAGGATATCAAGCAACCTGTACTCCCCATTCTCTTTTGAGAATCGCCAATTTTTTCATCTTGCCATGCCGGGTCGTTTTGTCGGTAATAGCTTAATGCCGGTACCTCGTAATTTTTTGTTGGAATGAGACTGATTCCCAGAGTTTTTATATAGTATACTCTTCCTGCGTACAAAGCAAGAATAACAATTGCAATAAATGCCACAAATGATACACCGAGTAAAGAATAGTATAAACGCTTTTTACAGGGTGATGCTTTGTTTATTTTCTCGAACAGTTTTATCATAATGACCCCATAACATTGATACCTTTTATAGAGATTATACCTTCTGTAACAACGATTTACAACATTTTACATAGTGTTTTAATAAAAAACAGGATGTTTTGTTGCTCCTATGAAATCTGCCCAGGCTACGTGTCATTTGGCGATAACTGGGTCGTGGGGGACTGTTCAGGCTACCAGATAGTGATTAGGTAGCTTGTATGATTTTAATGAAGAAAGGGCTTTTCTGCCGCGTTCATTTCGATCCGATATCTTCCCAGGTGTTTCTGATCGCACGGATATTGGAAAGCGCGGCGGGTTTTTCTTCAGTTTCCAGATAGGCGGTTAGCTCGGTGAGCCTTGTTTCAATATCATTGATCACATCATGATCCAACTCCAGTTGCATCCATGGTTTCACCTTCTTCCACTTTTCCAGGCATAATATCAGGCTTCCTTCGGCTTCCTCCCAGCTGTCGGCTGCTACGTGGCTGTCCAGTGCATTCAGTTCCGCGGAAAAGCCTGTCTTTCTATCCAGCGGTTTTTTAAACAGCGTGCATCCGGTTATCAACAGATACAAAAACAGTATGAGTGTTAAAAATTTCTTTTTCATTATGTCATCCTCTCTGATATGGCATCCTTCTTAATCCGGCAAATATAACGGTTCCACTTAAGGAAATGTGAACCTTACCCGCAGATCCGCTTGAAGTTATCCATGATACCCACGTTTACTTTATTTGAATAGTGTTGAGCGTTATGTTAATCATAATTTTCATACCTACTTTACTGAAATAGCGTTGGGTGCTATGTTAACCATAGTTTTTATACCTACTTTTCTAAAATAGTGTTGAGCGCTATGTTACCTATGTTCTCCTTACCTACTTTATCGATATGGTATAGGTCGTCTTGTTATCCTTCATGTCAATAAATAAATTACCCTGGGTATCAAGCTGCGCGATAAAAATGTCCTCGAGCCTGATAATCTTCTTCTTGCGCAAATGGAATTCCAGCCAGGCTCTGGACAGATGAATTGACTGCAGAGCTTTTGTATCTAAAACTCCATCAATAATGATATTGGTGGGCATCCCCAAATAGGACGTGGGGACATTCATATCCTGCGGTGTCAGCGGTTGTTTTTGAGATTTCAGCAATACGCTCAGTTTTCCGTTTTGCTCCAGAACTGCGAACTCGACATCCTCCAGGTTGAATACATCCTTCGATCGCAGCATCGACATCAATTCTTCCATGGAAATTTTGTTCTTCCTTAATATTTCTATTTGCACCTTGCCATTCTGTATAACAGGCTGAGCACATCCCTCAAAAATTTTTCTCAATGTCGGAGACTTCAGACCAAGGAAGGCCAGAAGCACGGCAAGAAAGGCCCAAACCGCCATACCTGCCATGGTAGCCCAGGTGTTCTCATTCACCTGCACTGAAAGTGTTGAGGCAATGGAACCGATGGTGATTCCAACTATATAATCAAAATAGGTTAGCTGTGTGACTTGCTGTTTACCCACCATTTTTATCAGCACTAGCAATAAAAAGAAACCGATAACAGATCGGATGATGACAACTATCGTTATGGGCATAACTTTCCTCCACCGGCAGATATTGAACCCGTCAGGATTGCTTATACGGACAAAAAAATAAACCCTGCAGGGTCTATTTTCTTCATTGTTTCGATAACTATTCCAATTATTTTACTGATCAAAATTATTGTATTTCACGCATTTATGCCTTCAATTCAGTTGTTCACCCAAACTAGTTTCAGCAGTAAAATCATCTGAAGGTTCATATAAAAAAGAATTTATGATGCTCAAGCTTTACCCATTTAGATCAGTCTCCCAAAAAACCATATCTCCATATTCCTTTTACCATTGTCCCCTTAACCACAAGGTCTTTATCCAGAATCACTAAATCAGCGTCATACCCTTTGGCAATCCTTCCCTTATAACCACCGGTTCCTGCAACCCGTGCAGGGGTTTCGGTCAGCATTGGGATGCAGCCTTCCAATGGAATCCCTGTTTTCGTCATATTCCGAAGCGCCTGATCCAAAGTGAGTATGCTTCCTGCCAGGGTTCCGTCTGAAAGGCGTACGGAGCCCTTCTGAACACTTACTTCCAGCCCTCCGCAAATATACTTCCCATCTTTTAGACCGGTTGCGACGGTAGAGTCGGTGATGAGCGCAATATGTGAAGGGTCTTTCAGCCTGTATGCCAGTTTCAAGGCAGCTGGATGAACATGGATCAGATCGGCAATCAGTTCAATGGTTACATCTTCATTCTCCAGCAATGCGCCGATCGCCCCCGGTTCTCTATGCTTCAATGGGGACATGGCATTATAAAAATGTGTGCAATGCCTTGCTCCGCTTCTGAATGCAACCTGGCACTGCTCATAGGTTGCCGTGGTATGTCCAATGGACGCAACAACCCCGTTGTCTTTAAGATAACGGATCAATTTTTCAGCATCGGGAGCATCCGGGGCGACGGTAACAATTCTAACAATATCTATATTGTCGGGCAGCATTGATTCATAAAAGGGAACCGACGGGTTTACAATCAAATCCTCCCTATGGGCACCCTTTGCCCTGGGGCATAGAAAAGGGCCTTCCAGGTTAATGCCCAGGATATCGGCGCCTGAAGGCATTTTCATAGCCTGAAAAACAGCGGATATACTTTTTTGAATGCTTTTTACATCAGCGGTCATGGTTGTCGGAAGAAAAGAAGTGGTGCCATGGGCCGGCCAGAAAGCAGACATGGCCTGAATAGCTTCCACTGTGCCATCCATGGTATCCGCCCCATTGCAGCCATGGGTATGTATGTCGATGAAACCCGGAGCCACAAAACTTCCACCTGCATCAATGGCTTTCCCGTCTGAAGAAGCTTGCTCGCCTGTGATGCCAACGATTTTTTCCCGTTCGATCAGAAGGTTGAGGCCTTCCTGAAACCTGCCGTCAACATAAACGATTCCACCTTGTATGATCTGCATATTAGCCCCCACACTTTTTTGTTATTTCCTTCTCATGTCAAGTATATTCGGTTTCTTTACATTCAGTCAACCTATTGTTTATGAAGCACTGTCGAAAAAGCTCATTACTGCTCACAGGTAAGCAGATGCAGTCTGTCATCATAATAAAGTGAAGGATCCCGCCTTGCTTCTGAAAGATCCTTCGCTGCGTTCAGGATGTTCAGATAAAACACATCCCTGTTCAGAAACTTATGAACTTACTAATGAGGGATCTGAATTGTCCCCCACCGACCCAGTCGTCACCAGACGACACGAAGCCCAGGCAGGTTTAGCAGGAGTAACAGAAGAACCTGCAAGCATGTTCAATAGCAGTATTGCAGTTTTCTTTATCCCTTTGTTATGGTATGATTTATCTTGTAAAAACTATTTATCATCATCAGGAAAAGAGGAGAGCAGACAATGAAAAGCTGGGCACAGCAAACCCTTGAAAGAATGTCGCTGGAAGAAAAGGCAGGTCAGGTGTTCATCCTGTCCCAATTCAGCTTTGATGAAAATTCCGTGGAGAGAATGCTCGAAAGAATTCACAAACTGAAGCTCGGTGGGGTTTTTCAGTTTCATGTGCCTCAAAGACGGCTTTCGGAAGTGATTGAAGCCTATCAGAAATTTGTCAATATCCCGCTGCTGGTAGCTGCAGATTACGAGGTTGGAACGGGCTGGACCATTAAAGACGGGTTCAGAATGCCCCGGCAGATGGTTCGGGGTTTTGCCGGAGATGAACAGATCGAACAGCTCATTGGTGAAATCATTGCAAAGCAGGGAAGGGCAGCCGGTGTCACCGTCACCTTCAGCCCCCTGCTGGATTTGAATTCCCACCCGGATAATCCTGATGTGAATATCCGTGCATACGGTGAAGATGTTGACAAGGTGGCAGCGCTTGCATCTGCTCAAATCAACGGTCTCGAGCAAAACGGCATGCTTGCGTGCGTCAAGCACTTCCCCGGCAATGGCGGCACCGGAATGGATCAGCATATCATAGCACCCATCCTGCCCTTTTCAAAAGAGGAAATGGAAAATACATACCTGGAAGTGTATCGACGCGTGTTTGAACAAACCAATGTGGGCTGTGTCATGGTTGCTCACCTTGAGGTACCTGCCTATACCACTGAAATCAACCCCAGGAACGGGCGGCTTGTGCCTTCCTCCGCTTCCAGTGAGATTGTGACCGATCTCTTAAGAGGGAAACTGGGCTATAAGGGCCTTATCATCACTGACGCCCTTGATATGGGCGGTATCACCTCTCATTATACTAAAGAGGAGAGGGTGGTTAAATGCCTGCAGGCTGGCTGTGATTGTTTGCTGGTGTTCCAGGAAAGCTGTGAAAACGAAGTAAATGCCGTTTTGGAAGCAGTCCGCTCCGGAAGCCTTTCTCTGGAAAGGCTGGATGATGCCGTATTGCATGTTCTGCAAGCGAAAGAAAGGCTTGGGCTGCATCTCACCAAAGGTCTTCCTGCCCCGGACGAGATTAGGCGTGATTTATTCAGGAACGAGAACTATGCGGATTTCCGTGATTTAATACTGCAAAAAGGTGTAACGCTTTACAGAAACAGGGGTGATGTCCTCCCCATCGGTGATATTAAGGGAAAGAGGGTACTGGTTCTGAACACCTTCAATCCGGACTCCATGACCTGGCAGGCCAACAAGGACTTCGCGCTGCCTGTTGATATCACTCCCCGGCTTTTAAAGGACAGGGGCGCATTGGTTGAAGAAATTGAAATCCGGGATTATATGCCCAATTCAGACTTGTATGAGATTCTGGACAAAGTTGCGAAGGTCGATTACACTTTTTATAACTTCTTTATCTGGCCTATTTGGGGCGTTGGAACCCTGATCCCCAATAAATGTGCCTTGCGGTTGTTTTATTATGGGATGCTGGTCATCGACAAGCCCATCATCATTACATCCTTCGGCAGTCCCTATGTGATGCAATACTGCCCGAATGCCCCTGTTTACCTGTGTACCTTTGAAGAGGCCGAAGCCGCACAGCGTGCCGCGGTGAAGGCCTGGTTCGGGGAAGCTAAAATAACAGGCCGATCTCCCGTAAACCTGAAAGATGTTTTCAGTATTGGTGACGGGATAGAAATATAGTGCGAAGGGTTCATCCTTTCACGCTGAATACAAGTACAGGGTTTTCTGTTTCATCAGCAGAGAACCCTGTTTTCATATCGGACAGGTCGATTCTGTATACAACGACGAGAATCTTATGAATTCAACGAGCGCTTGCGCTGGGAGACCGTTCGGAAAAGCATATTTATTCATAAGACACTACTTTTCATGGCTTGAAACCCGCATAGTTCCGCTCATTATTACATGTTTATGCGCGTTTCTAAAGAATAAACAGACTTTCCGAGCCGGCTCCTGGCATTGAGTAATCCGTTTCATATGCTCTGTATCGACTCCTCCAGCTTTCTTAAATCTGGAATAAGCACTTTCTTGTTGCCGATAGGCTCTATTAATCCTTCTTCCTGCAAGAGGCTGAGCTTGCGGCTGACGGTCTCCCTGGTTATGCCAATATAGTTGGCTATTCCTTCCCTGCTAAGAGGCAGCTCCAGCAGGATTCCATCCTTTTGTGCCTTGCCGAACTGTGAGGCAAAATCGATTAAAACCGAGGTGACCCGGGACTCGCTGCTTTTTGTTCCCATGTTTTGCAGTGCATCTTCCAGCCTTTCCATCCTCCGGCTCATCTCTTCGAGCATTTTTACTGAGGTTTCCGGGTGATTTTTCAGGAAGTCTATAAAAGCGCTGCCCGATATCAGACATATCTCAGTTTCTTCCAGGGCCTCAATAAAGAAGGTGGATTTCAACTTTTGGAAAAGGTTTCTCTCCCCGAAAAAGTCGCCTTCGGACAAGATATATAAGATCTGTTCTTTGTTTTCCTGAGTGTACCGAAACACCTTAACCTTTCCACTATGAAGAATCATCAGGCTTTCCTGGATATCTCCCTCCATCAAAAGGAACTCACCTTTCCGGTACTTTTTCCGGAGGATCAGCAAATGGATTTTCTCCTGTTCATCACAGTTCAATGAGGAAAATGCAGGTACCTTTGATACGCAATTCCTGCCTCCGCATCGTTTACAGACACTGAAGCCGTTTTCCAAAATAACACCTCCCGTTCATCACAGGGGTAAAAGGTTTAACAGTAACATCAGTAAAACCCCAGATAACACCGTGATGAACAAGTTTTTTGTTTTGTAAGCGATAAAGATGCATGGCACCGCAGCCAGCAGGTTTCTGTTGTGCAGGCTGAAGTTCAGCTTCCCTTCGGATATCAGGATGCCTGGCACCAACAATGCCGACAGCACTGCCACCGGGATATATTTCAGCCACTGCAGAAACCATTCCGGAATGTTCATTTTTGACAGTATAACCACCGGCAAGGCCCTCGGCAGGTATGTTACCAGGCTCATTCCAAGGATGATAAGGATCGTTTCTTGGTCCATCGTTCAGCCACCATTCCAACTGTCGCAGCCACTACGGCGGCGATGATCACATTCCAGTTTCCTTTTAAAGTTAACGCAGCCAGCAGGGACAAAGCTCCGGCACATACCGCCACCAAAAGATCCCTACGGTTTTTCATCTGCATCAGCAAAAGCCCGATAAACATCCCGGACAGGGCAAAATCAAGGCCCCACTTTGTCGCCTGGGTCAGCTGTGCACCAAAAATCCCACCCAATACGGTTGACAAAATCCAACAGGTATGCGAGGCAAAGTGCAGCCCGGAGAAATAACCCGGTGTGGCTTCATGGCTTTGAAGATAATTCCCGGATACCGCAAAGGTTTCGTCTGTAATCCCAAAAGCAAAAACTGCCTGCAGCCGGGTTGAAATCTTCTTCAAATGGGGTGACAGGGAGGCGCTCATCAGCAGGTGCCGTAAATTGACAAACAATGTGGTCATGATGATGGACACCGCATCAGCGCCGGAGGACATCATCGCTGCCGCGATAAACTGGGCGGAACCGGCATATACAAACAAGGACATCACAAGGATGTCCATTACCGAAAGCCCCTGTTGCGCGGCCAATATCCCAAAGGCCAGCCCAATGGGAATATATCCGAGCAAAATGGGCACTGACGCCTTTAGTCCAATTTGCCATTGCCTGTGCATAAAACTCTTCCTTCTATGATTGCTGTCGATGAAAAGTGTCGTTTACCTGATTATTATAGCCTGTAAAATAGCAGTGGTCAATGTTTTGGTCAGGAACAAACGATATGAAAACAGGCGATGAACCGCTGTTGAAAGCCTCATCGCCTGTTTATGGGGGTCTATTTTTACTTCTTATCTACCATGCTGCAGAAGGTTATCTTCGCTTATCAGGAATTTCCCGCGTTCTTTTCTCAGATGACCTTTTTCATTCCTGTCAGTATTTTTTTGATGCTGTGCTCTGACAGGCTGTATTGAACGGATAAATCGGTAATGCCGATTCCGTTGATATGTTTTGTAACGATCTCCATATTTCTTTTCATGTAATGCTTCCGTGTGCCATTGGCTTCGCCCCATTTTGCACGGACTTCTTCCTTGCGGGGAATATAAACCACTTCACCTTGAATATAGTGTTGGATTTGATCTAAAAGCCATTCGGGCAACATTGTTTTCGCATTGTTATACTTCACTGTGCCACACTCCTTTTCGTATCATACCAACCCTGGAATACCCAACAAGCTGCACCATCCATATGTTTTGGCTCATACCGAAGACGCAGCAAACAGAAAATGCCCGCTTCGAACAACCGCCGCGGACATCAAAAAGGCACGATAACCTTGTATCGTGCCGTAATCTTCAACAATGTATACTTTCCCCGGAAAACGTTTATAACAGTTTGTTACAATGAAAACAACTGTTATGGTTGCTATCAGCCAGTTACCAAAAACCGGAGAAACCAAACAGGAAACCTATGCAAGTTTCCAATGCTTTGTCAGGCATAAGGGTTACTCTTAAATTCGCAGAAGGCAAATTACATCCTCCTTCTGCCATTATTCAGTTAGACCTGGACCACCTCTAAAATTATATTGGCACGATGTCTGAATACGATAGTTTTCATGAATAACACCCCTTTCCTGCATAGTTTTACATCAATACAGCTTCCATTATATTGTAGACTGAAACGAGGGTCAAGAGAAAGATTGAATATATTAATTCTTTCTCCATTAAAATGTTACTGCTGCTCTCCCTCCACCAGTCTCCCCTTTTAGCCACTCTTTACATTCCAAAGCTGAAAACAACGACAAAAGCATCACCAGCTAAGCATCTTTCCCCACTTTTATCAAATCTGTGATGAGCGAGCGGTAAAATACTATCTCTCCGGTTGTTACTTTTTCTTTAGTGATGGTATACTTTAATTGAATATTCATTATCAGGAGGTGCACAGTGGAATATCGTTTGTTTGACAAAATTGGAAAGCCGGTTTCATTGTTTGGAATTGGTTGTATGCGCCTGCCCACAACCAAGGTGGAAGGTAAAAATGTAATAGATGAACCGGAAGCTATCCGGATGATTCGCTATGGTATTGATCATGGTGTGAACTATATCGATACAGCTTATCCCTATCATGATGGGACAAGTGAGCTGCTTGTGGCAAAAGCGCTGAAGGATGGTTACCGGGAAAAGGTTTTTCTTGCAACAAAGTCACCCGTCTGGCTGGTTCATGAATACAGTGACCTGGAACGCCTGCTCGATGAACAGCTTCGCAAGCTGGAAACTGATTCTATCGATTTTTACTTATTGCACGCCCTTAACAAAGAAAGATGGACAACACTAAAAGCCATCAATGCCATGGATTTTATGGAAAAGGCCAAAGAGCAGGGGAAAATCAAACATATCTGTTTTTCTTTTCATGACAATGCCGAAGCCTTCCGCGAGATCATCGACGGCTACGACTGGGATATGTGTCAGATTCAGATGAACATTATGGACATGCATGATCAGGCAACCGTTGAAGGTTTGAAATACGCGGGCTCGAAGAACATTCCTGTTGTCATCATGGAGCCGTTGAAGGGCGGAAAGCTTGCCACCAGTGTAAATGATGACATCCGGGCCATCTGGAACCAGTCCGAAGTGAAGCGGACGCCGGTAGAGTGGGCCTTCCGCTGGCTGTACAACTTCCCGCAGGTGATGACGATTTTGAGCGGTGTCAGCACCATGGAGCAGCTGCAGGATAATCTGCAAATTTTTGCGGAAGCGAAAGCTGGCAGTATGGATGAAAACGAGTTGTCTTTGGTGGATCAGGTACGGGAAGTATATCACAAAAAGACAGTGATTCCCTGTACGTCCTGCGAGTATTGCCTGCCCTGTCCTCAGGGTGTTTATATTCCCGGTGTTTTTGGCCTTGTGAACGAAGCCGCCATGTATGACGACGAAAACGGCCCAAGAAATCATTACCGTGATTTTATCATCAGCGAAAATGCCGACGCCTCTCATTGCGTGGAATGCGGCCAGTGCGAAGCTGCCTGTCCTCAGCAAATTTCTATCATCAGCAAGCTGAAGGAATCTCACCGTTTTTTAGTTCAGAAGTAAGCCGCTGTAAATAGAAGCGCAACGACCAGCCGGGGAGACCGTTCGGCAAAGCCGAGCCGGCTCCGAGTTGCATGGGCGAGCAGTGCAGCGAAGCGTAACGACAGCATTGAATGGCTCGATCTTTAAAAACCCGGAGAGTTAAAAACTATCCGGGTTTTGTGCGTTTTTGATATTGATACGTTAACGTGTAGCTCTGGAAAACATCGCAAATGGTTCCCAGCTGCGGTTTACTGCAGTAACAGAATACTGACAGCCATGACGGCCATACCGGCAATCACACCGTATATGGACAGGTGGGGTTCCCCGTATTCTCTCGCGGTTGGCAGCAGTTCGTCCAGGGATATAAAGACCATGATCCCCGCCACAGCGGCAAAAATAACGCCAAACAAAACGTCATTGAAAAAAGGCATCAGGATCAAAAAGCCCAGTAAAGCTCCGACAGGCTCGGACAGCCCGGAAAGAAAGGACATCCTGAACGCCTTCTTTCGGCTGCCGGTTGCATAATAAACCGGTATGGACACCGCAATTCCTTCAGGAATGTTATGAATGGCAACAGCTACGGTGATAGCAATTCCAAGGGTCGGATCCTTCAACGCGGCAGTAAAGGTGGCAATTCCTTCAGGGAAATTGTGAATGGCGATAGCTATCGCGGCGAAAGTACCCATTCGCATCAGCTTTGATTGTTCCGCAGCATCTTCATTCAGCGATTCCACCCGTTTTACATCGTGTGGGTTCTCTCTGGAGGGAATAAGCCTGTCAATCAGGGCAATAAACAGAATCCCTGTGAAAAACGCGGCTACGGTAATCCATGAACCCCTCTTCTGCCCAAGGGCCAAAACCAATGAATCCTGTGCCTTTGCAAAGATATCGATCATGGACACATAGATCATCACACCGGCTGAAAACCCCAGAGCGATGGATAAAAAACGTGTATTTGTCTTTTTGGAGAACAAGGCCATCAAACTGCCGATTCCGGTGCAAAGTCCTGCAAGAAGTGTCAGACCGAAGGCGAACAATATATTATTCCAATCCATCTCATCCCCTCATTCATACCAGTTTGTTCATTTATACCACTATAATGGGGAATTAACCGTAATATCAGTTGAAAAAAACATCATAACCCAGTAAACTGAGTATATAGAAATATTGTTCCGCGCAGCAGCTGTTTTCACACGTCAGCCTCAAACCTGCGTAAAAGTTATTTTCGGGTATTGGGTTCCACAGGTGATTTCATTTGTAGGTATCTTCGGGGGAAAATATGATTAAACGACGCAAAAGCACCAAAGTATATAAAAAATTCATCCTGTCCTACATCATTACACTGATGGTCCCCATGCTGATCATGTCATTTATCGTCTTCTACCATTTTGTCAACGTACTAAAAGATGAAGTAAAGGCCAACCTGCATAACCCATTCGTTAAGAGCATTGATAACCTGGAGGCCCAAATTGAGCAGTTGTCCAGAACCTCTCTGCAAATTGAGCTGAACAGCTTTCTTAGGACAGTGAACATCAATGATGTTCCTTATAATGCCATCCATGTTAAAACTGAATTACTGAAATATAACACAAACTCATTTGTAGATGAAATTTTTCTTTACAATTACCGGGACGAATATGTATACTCCTGCAATTACCTCTGTACGCTGCCTGTTTTCAACAGCTTCATTCTTGGGGGAAGGAACACCTTTGATCTGCTTGCATTCAAGGATCAAAACGAGCAGGAAGGCTTTCGGTTTTTCCCCACGGATTCCATGTATCTGGCCAACCGGCAAAGCCATCTGATGTATCTGAAGAAAATCCCCATTCAGGGCACCCGGCCTCATGGAATTATCATGTACATGATCCCACAGTCATCCCTGCAAAGCATTCTCGCCCCGTCCATCACGGGAAACAGTTCCGTGTTTGTGATCGATCCGCTCACCCGGGATATCATTTTTCATTTTTCAGAGGAACAGAATGAAGAAATGGTGCAGGTTTTTCAACAGATGCTATCTGCCTCTCCCACCACCACGAACCTCACCGAGGTTGAAATAGCCGGAAATAAATATTCTCTCAGCTCCTATGAGCCGAAGAATGTGCCCTACCTTTTTATTCAGTTGATGCCCGATGATTTGCTGTCCGACCGCATTCATCAGATTCGCAATGTCTTTCTCATCAGCACGGTTGTCATCATCATTCTCAGCGGTATTGTCATCGCCATTCTGATGCGCATCAATTACCGACCGATTAAAAACCTGAAAACACTGATAGAAGAGAACATCCAGTTTTCCTCCAAAAGCTACCCCGGCGATAAGCTGAACGAGCTTGAATTGCTGGAATATGCGCTGCTACAGTATAACCGGGAGAATATCGATCTGAAGGAGTATTCTCGGGCGAACCATGAAGCTGTAAAAAGCTATCTGATCGATTGCTTCCTGTCCGGGCAGGCCCGCGAAATTGATAATATCCTGGAAACCTGCAAAAAAGCCGGGTTGACCTTTGACAAAAACTATTACTGTGCTTTGGTGATGAAAAGCAGCAGTGTCTCAAGCCTGCCTGACACCCAGCTGCAGGATGCTGCAGTCTCCATTCACCAGCCCGAAAAGTTCCAGATATTCCTGCACCGGGACATCCATATGAACAGTATTGTGATGCTGCTTGGCTGCGCTACAAAAGATGAAAACCATACCCGGCTCATCGCCCTGCACCTGATCAAAACCCTGAATGACGATTATGGGAACGATGTCCGTGTGGGCGTGGGAAATTACTATGAAAGCATATTTGATATCGATGCTTCTTATGAAGAAGCCGTCAAAGTGCTGGATCACAACAGAATTCTTTCCAAATCCCATATCACGATGTATAGCGACATCTCAAAGAAGTGTGAGAATAACATTCAATATCCCCTTGCACTGTTTGAAACCCTGGAAGCTGCAGTGCGCAACAGCGATGTTTTTAATATTGAAGAGACCATCACACAGCTGGTTTATTTCATGAAAAATGAGAACCTGAGCATCATGCGTGCAAAGAACGTCTGCTATGATACGGTGAATACCATCACCAGGGAGCTTTTAAAGAAGTATAATCACTCTCCGCTGTTGAACAAGCCTTATATTGAACGAATTTATGGAAGCGATTTGACCACATTTGCTGATATCGAAGCTGTTATGCGGGAAATTTCCGATGACATCACAAACTATCTGAATGAAGATACGCAATCCTACGAGCTGAAGCTATTGCAGCAGATCGTGAAATACATCCGGGACAACTATCCGGATCCGGAGTTCAGCCTGCAAAGCCTGGCAGACTCGCTGCAGATGTCCACCCCTTATCTGAGCCAGTATTTTAAGAAAAACACTGACTTTACCATTTCCGAGTATGTGAACCGTCTGCGTATGGAAAAAGCGAAGGACCTATTGCTGAAAACCGAGCTGAGCGTTCAGGAAATCGCCGCCCAGGTTGGCTACTACAGCGTTTCAAGCTTTATCCGAAAGTTTCGTGAAAAGGAAAAGGTCACCCCGGGCCAGTTCAAGAAAAAGTACACCTAGTTTACACCGGTTGAATTTACTCCGGGCGGGGCCCAGGTTCCTGTGTAAATACCACGACAGAGGGCGGGGTCCAAGTTCCTGGGCTTTATTCACCCACGAGATTCAGAACCTTAGCCCTATCCGTTGTATGAAAACTTATCAGGAAACCTGGACCCCACCCAATGTAAATACTGTTGTATGATAATTTACACAGGAACCTGTCCCTGATGTAAAAATGAAAGGACCGCTTTCTGGCCGATTGACCGGATCAGAAAGCGGTCCTTTATGAATCACGGAGGCTATAACAAAGTTCTTTCAGCAATAAACCGCTGGCGGGGATTTTTATACCTGGCTGAAATGCACCCTGGAACACAAGCCCCACCCATGTCAAAAGCTTATTTGCCTTCGACTCTTTCGAATGCGGTTTGATACAGTTCAAGATATCTGTCCACGCCCAGTCTCTCCAACTCAGCGATAAAGCCATCCCATTCCTGGTCGATACCACCTTCGACAATCCATTCGGCCGCTTTGGCATCCACATAACCGGCGATGTCGGTTTGCAGCAGGGACAGTTCATCGACCTCTTCGGTGCTGAATTTATATGGGTAGTTGTAAGGCCATTTGCTCAGGTATGGTCTGTACACTTCGCAAGCCTTTAATTTTGCAACGCTGCTTGCCTTCTCAGCCACGTATTCATTCAGGGTCTCTTGGGTCAGGAGCGTACAACCCTGGGCAATCGGCGCTGTCATGAACCATTCAGTCGGGTCAACACTCTTCGGACGCAGTCCGGTGTTCACTTCGTATCTTCCAGGAGATGCAGCAGAAGGAACCAAAGCTTCGGCTTCACTGTACCCGGCAGGTTTGAACATACCGAAAGCCATTTGCGGGGTATATTGCTCCTGGTTGCAATGGTCAATCCATCTGACCAGCATTTCAGGGTTTTCACAGGCGGAGGTGATTGCAAAGGCACCTTCCTTGATGCTTACTTCAGCCCTTGCCCATGTGACGGTTCCATTGGGAGCCTTCAGCGGAGGAACAAAGGTATACTTGCCATGGTCTTCGGGGAGAATCATGGATTGATCTTTTCTATAATCGGTGTAAACACCCACGTTCTTTTGCGTTCTCAGTTTTTGTGTCAGAAGGGTTCTGTCCTGGGTGAACACTTCCTGGTCGATCAGCTTCTCAGCATACAGCTTATGAAGGAATTTCGTTGCTTCCTTCCATTCATCTTGCATGGCAGTGAAGAAAACTTCATCCTTGTCATTGATGTTGATGTAAAAAGGTGTATCCAGGCTGCCAAAAGCATAATAGAACGGGCGATGGTCGCGCTTCACTTCACGGTTGATGTTGGATCCTTCAACATACAGGAAGCTGAGCGGAATTTCGTCCCTCTGTCCGTTTCCATTTAAATCATTGGTTTTGAACGCTTTCAGTGTGTTGTAGAACTCGTCCGTGGTTGTGGGCACGGGCAAACCAAGCTTATCCAGCCATTCCTTGTTGATGATGGTGGAAATCAGAGAGTCAAAGCCTTCATCGGTAAGGCTGCCCAGTTGATAAAGGTTTCCATCCATACTGCGCAGGAAGCTGTCATAAATCGGGTATTCATCCATAATGGCGCTGATGTTTGGAGCGTATTTTGCAAGCAGGTCATCCAGAGCAACAAGAACACCATTTGCTCCAAGGTTTTGAACCTCGTTGGAGGACAGGCTCAACGGCCCAAAGAATGCATCCGGATATTCACCGCTGGCGATGGTAAGGGTTTTCTTTTCGGTCCAGGATGCCTGTGGAACCAGTTCCCAGTCAATCGAGATGTTGGTTTCCTTTGCGATTTTAAGCATCATATCGGTTTCATCCAGGTTATTCGGCCTTGTGTTGTTCATCTGAAGGCCCATAAAATAGTAGGATACCGGTTCTTTGGCAATCGGAAGCCCGGTTTTGTACATGTTTCCCACCATTTCACGTCCGTCACCCTTTGGTGCGGGAGTGTCCTGTGCTGGTGTTTTGGTTTCATCCGCCGGTGTCTTGGTTTCGCCGGCCTGCGTTGGTGACTTGTCACCGGTGCCTGATGGTGTTGTTGCAATTGGAGCACAGCCGACAGCCAGAAAAACAAACAGAACGGCCAGTGCGAGTGATAAAACCCTTGTTTTCATTCCTTTCGTTTTCATTCAAATACCTCCTGATTTTATTTTGTTTACTCCCGCATGGGAGATAACATACAAAAGCTGTTTGCTCAATGCCTTCCTTTAGGAAGGTAAGCCTCGGGTGAATCCGTGGAAATCCTGACATACAAGCTCTGCGTTCAAGTTTATCCCTTCACGGAGCCCATTGTGATGCCCTTTACAAAATACTCCTGCATCACCAGATAAACGATCATCATCGGCAGGGTTGCCATTACAATAACCCCATACTTCATTTGCTCGGCGGCACGAAGCATTTCGTTCAGCGCCTCCTGATCCTCCATCAGGTCATAGACGGCTGAGGATACCTGAGAGGACGCCAGTAAATCCCTTAATACAATCTGCAATGGTTGATATGTTTTCTTATCAAGGTATATCATCGCCCGGAAGAAATCATTCCATTGCCATACGGCATAAAACAGCAGCATCGTAATCACAATCGGCTTGGAGATGGGCATCAGAATCTTGAAGAAGTACCCAAAATGCGAGCACCCATCAATCTCTGCCGCTTCGCTGAGGCTTTCAATATGGCTTGATTTGAAATATGAGCTGGTAACCAGCAGGTTCCACACCTGAATCCCGTTGACAATCAGCAGAACATAGGGCGTGTTCCTAAGCCCCAGCTTGTTTACGACAATGTACAGAGGGATCATGCCACCCTGAAAGAACATGGTGATCAACAGGAAGGTGGTAAAGACCTTTCGGCCTGAGAAATTCTGTTTTGAAAGCGGATATGCTGCAAACAGGGTAAAGGCCGCGCTTAACAAGCCCCCCACGATGGCATAGAAAAATGAGTTTTTATAGCCGTTCATCAAGTCATGAAACTTAAAGATTTTCTGGTAACCGGATAAGGTTATCCCCTTTGGAAACAATATTACCTCACCGGATAACACAAAATCAGGATTGCTGATGGAGGCGATCACGATGAAATATAAGGGGTACAGCACCAGCAAGCAGGATAAGATGATAATTGTTTTTGAGACGACATTGAAGATCAGGTCTTCCCTTGTGTCTTGTATCGTTGTTTTGGCAGCTGCCAGCTTCATCTTGCGCACCTCCCCTACCACAGACTTTCTTCCGTAAGTTTTTTGCTGGTGTAATTGACAACAATCAACAATACCAGATTAATCATGGTCTGAAACAGGTTGATGGCTGTTGAGTAGCTGGGTTGGTTGTTCAAAAGGCCTACCTTATAAACATAAGTGCCAAAGATTTCCGAGGTACCCAGGTTTGTCGGTGCCTGCATCAACAAGGTTCTTTGTGTGTCCACGTTCAGTATTCTTCCAACGGCTAGTAAAAGCATGGTCACAACGGTTGGAGTGATACTTGGCAGATCGATATACCATATTTTTTGAAGCTTCGAGGCTCCGTCCAAAGTGGCTGCTTCATACAACCCAATATCGATGGATGTCAACGCGGCAAAATAGATGATAGCCTGATAACCAGTCCGCTGCCACACATGGGACAGCACGTAGATATGCCTGAACCATTTTGCGTCAGCCATAAAGTAGATTGGCTCTCCTCCAAGGGTTTCTATCAGCTTGTTCACAACACCGGAGGATGGAGACAGGAACAGATACATCATTCCGACCAACACAACCATGGATATGAAGTAGGGTGCAAAGGTGACTGTCTGTGAGAATTTAACAAGCCTTTTGCTTTGGGTTTGGTTTAAAACCAGGGCGAATATCACCGGAAATGGGAAGCCCACCAGCAGATCATACAGGCTTAGAATAATAGTGTTTTTAAACAGCTGGGAAAACATCGGCGATTTGATAAACCTCTCAAAATAGTCCAACCCCACCCATTTCGCTTCAAAAATTGTCTTTGTGATGTTATAGTTTTTAAACGCGATTTGGATTCCATACATGGGTAAATAATTGAAAATAATAAAATAGATCACGACAGGTAAAATCAACAGATAAAGCTGCCATTCACCTCTGGTTATCAGTTTTTGCCTGATTCGATGGAAAAGGCCGTTGCTTAAAACCGGTACTGCCTGTTCCGCAACTTTTTTCACAGGTTCTGCCTGCAACACAATTCCCCCTCTGTTGAACAAACTTTTGGCATTTTGTCGGGTTTTTAAACATTTTCAGCCCTTCCCCCCACTATGAAACAGATGGGCTGGAAAAAGCTTATTGTTCTGATGGCCTGAACTCACGAACCTCATTCATATCTGATAATTTCAATGCAGTTGTTATGTACAATTTCATTTTAATGCACCTCTCCCCTGGTGTAAATATTCTGTTCTTTTATCCTGAAAGCCTTGAGCCTGAAGACTCTTTACCCATTCTGTTCAGGAATTAAGCAGTTTTATCAGCCCTTAATACAGTTTTGCTGCGACCGGCGTGGAAATGTTCAGGTTTTAATCTTTCAATGCCTTGATATCAGTGCGTTTCAAGGGAAAATGTTCAGATTGTAATTTTTAACGAAACAGAAAAACTGTGATTTTAACAAATTTTACAGGTTGTATTCAACGCATTCCGCCTTTATAATTGGCCACAGGGTAGGTGAGCATGTTGCTAATTTCCAATCGGCATGGGGCTTATATTTTAAGTCTGTAAAAACGGGAAACTAATTCCCATGAATGGAAAGGAGTTAGAACAATGAAAAAATGGATTACTGCTTTTGCGGTTGTCATCTTCACCATGATCATGATGCCTGCTATTGCTCAGGCCAATGATTATACAGAACAAAAAACACTTTATTACGGAATGCGATCCATAGAGGTGCAAAACCTTCAAAAGGATTTACAGTACCTGGGTTATATCACCCAGCCCAATACAACCACCTATTTCGGCAGCATAACGCAGTATGCCGTCAGGGCCTTCCAATATAACAATGGTCTGGTTATTGACGGTATTGTCGGCCCACAAACATCCCGAATGATTAAGGCAAAAAAGGTGGTGAAAACAGCGAAGGGCTATACAGGGGTTCCCTATGTATGGGGCGGTTCCTCACCGAAAGGCTTTGACTGCTCGGGGTTCGCCAGCTACATCATGTCAGAAAACGGTATCACTATCCCGAGAGTGTCCGCTGATCAATACAATTTTGGTAAATGGGTGAATAAGGATCAGTTACAGCCAGGGGATTTGGTTTTCTTCACAACCTATAAGCCCGGACCTTCCCATGTCGGGATTTACCTGGGGAACAACCAGTTTGCTCACGCCAGCTCGGGCGCAGGAAAAATTACCATATCTCTGATGGACAACCCCTACTATTCACAGCGTTATCTCGGGGCCAGAAGAGTGATATAGCGTGCCGCGGTTAACAGGAACGTAAAGATCACTGTGCGAGCCCAAATGCGTGGAAATCAGGAAAGCTTCAGCATGAAGCATTTCCAAATATGCGACATGGCAACAAACAGAAAACGGGCCCGGTTGGTATCAACACCACCCGGGCCCGTCATTTTTTGATTCTGTAACAGGATTATGCCTTCAGACGTTCTTCCAACGCCTTCAGTTGATTTTTCAGCTCCTTTGGAAGCTTTGGCTCGTAATTCTTATAATGCTCCTTGATGGACTCAACTTCCTTCAGCCATTCTTCCTTGTTCACCTTCAGCAGTTCATGCATATCTTCAGCGCTGACCTTCAGGCCTTTGGTGTCAATGGCATCGTCGGTCGGCATATAGCCGATGGGAGTTTTTATGGCCTTGCCTTCGCCGGATACTCTTTCAAAGACCCATTTCAGCACGCGGCTGTTCTCACCAAAACCGGGCCACAGCCATTTTCCGTTCTGATCCTTGCGGAACCAGTTCACATAGAAGATCTTCGGCAGGTTTGCGCCTTCTTTTTGGCCGATATCCAGCCAATGCTGTAAATAGTCGCCTACATGATAGCCAATGAACGGCAGCATGGCAAACGGGTCGCGGCGGACCTTGCCGATATTCTTGTCTATTGTGGCTGCAGTAATTTCAGAACCCATGATGGATCCCATGAAAATACCATGATTCCAGTCCAAGCTCTCATGAACCAGTGGGATGGTGCTTGGGCGGCGTCCGCCAACAAGGATTGCGGAAATCGGCACACCATTGGGATCTTCCCATTCCGGTGCAATAGACGGGCACTGTTTTGCGGGGGCTGTGAAGCGGGCATTCGGATGAGCGGCAGGATCCTTTGATTCAGGTGTCCAGTCTTTGCCCTTCCAGTCGATCTGATGGGCAGGAGCTTCACGGCCGATGCCTTCCCACCATACATCCCCATCGTCGGTAAGACCAACATTGGTATAGATGGTATTTTTGCTGGCGCTGACCATAGCATTATAGTTTGAATCGTAGGAGGTACCCGGAGCAACACCAAAGAAGCCGGCTTCGGGATTGATGGCATACAACCGGCCATCCTTGCCGAATTTCATCCAGGCAATATCGTCGCCAATGGTTTCAACCTTCCAGCCAGGAATGGTGGGAACCAGCATAGCCAGGTTGGTTTTTCCGCATGCGCTTGGGAAAGCGCCGGTGATGTATTTTACATTTCCATTGGGATCGGTAAGTTTCAGTATGAGCATGTGCTCGGCCAGCCAACCTTCATCACGCGCCTGAACGGAAGCAATGCGAAGTGCGAAGCATTTCTTACCCAGTAAAGCATTTCCGCCGTAGCCGGAGCCATAGGACCAAATTGTTCTTTCTTCGGGGAAATGGCTGATATATTTCTTTTCAATCGGAGCGCAGGGCCAGGTAACATCTTTTTGTCCCTTTTCCAGCGGAGCGCCTATCGAATGCAGACATGGTACAAACTCTCCATTTGCCCCCAATACCTCTAGAACCTTATCGCCCATTCTGGTCATAATGCGCATATTCACGACAACGTATGCGCTGTCAGTGATTTCAACACCTATTTTGGAAATGGGGGAACCTACCGGACCCATGGAGAAAGGAATAATATACATGGTACGCCCCTTCATGCACCCATCGTACAGGCCGGTCATGGTTTTCTTCAGTTCAACCGGGTCGACCCAGTTATTGGTGGGGCCGGCATCCTCTTGTTTTCTGGAAGAGATGTAAGTACGGTTTTCCACGCGTGCAACGTCTGATGCATCGCTGCGGAACAGATAACAGCCAGGAAGCTTTTCCTGATTTAATTTAACAGCTGACCCTGAGTCAACTGTTTCCTTCAGCAGTCGTTCATTCTCTTCTTCGGAACCATTGCACCAGTAAACCTGATCGGGCTTGCATAGTTCGGTTATTTCCTTGACCCATGCCTGCAACTTTTTGTTTTGAGTATTCATTTGTTGGTCTCCTTCCATTATTATTAATAATCGTGAGATTAATCATACACTACAATAACTAAGCTGTCTAAGGTGATTTTGTTAATTTTTTCACTTATGATAATAACATATAACCAGGAATAGTTCAAGCAATCTTTGAAATTTCAAAATTGAAATCCTGCATAAGAAAAGTATTCCCAGGCATGAAAAATATATGATGATGATTTCACTGCAGAGCGCTCATTCATTTCCATGCAGCGTTGGACAAAGCAGTCAAATCATGATGATTTCACTGCCAAGCACTTATTCATTTCCATGCAGTGCTGGACAAAGCAGCCAAATCATGATGATTTCACTGCAGAGCGCTCATTCATTTCATGCATGCGATAATTTTCGGGCAATAACTCTCATATACCCTGTGTGATGCGAACAAATTCCCTTACGGCAGCAGACAGAGAAACCCCTTTGAGATAACAGAAGCCAATGGACCTTTCAGGAATTTCTTCAGAAAGATGAATTCTATACACGAGCCCCTTCTGTAGATATTCCTGCGAAAATTCCTCAATGACGCAGGAAATGCCAAAGTTATACTTCGTAAACTCCAGCAACAGTTCGTGAGACCCTAATTCAATTTCGGCTTCAAGCTTGATCCCCCTGGAGGCCAAATGCTTCTCAACAAATTGCCGCGAATTGGATTTGCGTTCAAGGAGGATCAATGGATTCTTCGTGATTTCCTCAAGTGTTTGGGGCATCAGAGAAAGTTCCCTGTATTTTTCACCACATACAAAAACATCATGAACCGTCATGCATTGAAGAACCTCTATGGCAGAATCCTTCACGGGAAGGTTGCAAACAGCGATGTCAATGTCGCCTGATTTCACCATTCTGACCAGTTCCGGAGTGGTTCTGTTAATGATTTTCAGTTTTATATTCGGTGAATTTTGATGAAATTTCTCCAGGAACGGCAGCAGGTAATACCTGGATATGGTATCTCCCACACCAATTTTCAGTTCTCCGAACATCAGATCCCGGGATTCGGAAATTTTTCTTTCCCCTGCTTCTATCAGGCTTATCGCCGACGCGATATATTCAAACAGAAGCTGTCCGTCGGTCGTCAGTGTAACCCCCTTAGAGGTTCTGGTGAACAGCCGGATCTTCAGATCCCGCTCGAGGTTCATGATAGCCTGGCTGACTGCGGGCTGTGTCATATACAATGCCTTGGCCGCCCGGGAAAAGCTTTGATACCTGGCAACCTCACTAAAAATTCTGTAAGAATCTATTTTGGAGACCATATAACCATTCCTTATGCCAATCATTAAATGTATCTATTTTACTTATACCATAATATCATGTATAATACAAGTGTCAGTAGAAGAAAATCAGGAATGACCCAAGTTCAGATTTTAGCGGAATCCGGCTTTGGAAGGGAGAGTTCAGCATGGAAAGAATTACAGGCACCTTATCAAGGGGCCTTCGCGCACCCATTTTCAAAAAGGGAGATGATCTGGTAAAGATCGTTACAGATACGGTATTATTGGCATCTGCACAGGAGGGCTTTCCTATTCAGGATAGAGATATTATTGGCATTACCGAATCAGTGGTTGCCCGAACCCAAGGAAATTACGCCCATATTGACGCCATCGCACAGGATATTCGTGAAAGATTCGGCACCGAACCTTTAGGGGTTATATTGCCCATTTTAAGCCGCAACCGGTTTGCAGTATGCCTGCGCGGCATTGCGAAGGGGGCTTCAAAAATTATCCTGATGCTCAGCTATCCTTCCGACGAGGTGGGCAACCATCTTGTCGATATTGATATGCTGGACGAAAAGGGTGTGAATCCGTGGACCGATGTACTGACTGAAAAGCAGTTTCGTGATCTCTTTGGATACAATAAGCATAAATTTACCGGCATCGATTATGTGGATTACTATAAATCTCTGGTTCAGGAGTATGGGATCGAGTGCGAAATCATTTTCTCAAACAACCCCAGAACCATCCTGAAACATACAAAAAATGTTTTAGCCTGTGACATTCATACCCGCAAAAGAACAAAAAGAATCCTCCAGGAAGCCGGCGGCCAAAGGGTTTACACCCTGGACAGCATTCTTTGCACACCGGTTAACGGTAGCGGTTATAATGAAGTTTATGGTTTGCTCGGTTCAAACAAGGCAACTGAAGATACCGTGAAGCTCTTCCCCAGAGACTGCCAAAGCCTGGTAGACCAAATACAGGCTGCTCTACGCGAAAAAACCGGCAAAGCTGTTGAGGTTCTAGTCTATGGAGACGGAGCCTTCAAGGATCCGGTCGGTAAGATATGGGAGCTTGCAGACCCCGTTGTCTCCCCCGGCTATACGAAAGGGCTTGAAGGAACACCGAATGAGGTTAAGCTAAAATACCTGGCCGACAACAACTTCAGCAGCCTCAAGGGTGAGGAACTGAAACAGGCCATTTCGGAATATATCAGAAACAAGGAAGCCAATCTCGTTGGAACCATGGAGACCCAGGGAACAACCCCAAGGCAGCTGACCGACTTAATCGGCTCACTTTGCGATCTGACTTCGGGCAGTGGTGACAAGGGCACCCCCATCATTTATATCCAGGGTTACTTTGACAATTATACAAAATAACCTTTCCGAACCTGCATTGTGAAAAATGAAATGGATGTCGCGTTCACTAAATTTTAACAAGCTTGACGATGGGCATAATTTCTGTATCTTCAGTAGAAAATAACCTGTGGAGGGATTATACATGGAAGATATGAGGAATTTTAAGAGCCTGCCCAATTCATACTGGATAGCGTCCACAGACACCACAGATTATCCGGAATTACAGCAGGATATTGCCGTCGACACACTCATCGTCGGAGGCGGAATGGTTGGGATAATTACAGCTTACCTTCTGCATAAGGAGGGCATCCAGACAGCGATTCTGGAAGCTGGCCGCATTGCCATGGGAACAACCGCCCATACAACGGCAAAAATAACGTCGCAGCACGGGCTCCTGTACGATAAAATCAAGAACCAGAGGGGTTTGGACATCGCCAGCCAATATGCCCAGGCCAATGAAAT